>NZ_JMFY01000060.1:0-25789 GCF_000765165.1 Clostridium sp. HMP27
ATGCATTTATTATTTTATTATTTTCTATCTTTCAATTATAACAGCAGTGCCTTGACCTCCACCTATACAAAGTGTTGCAAGACCTGTTTTTGCGTCTCTTTTCATCATCTCATAGATTAAAGTAACAAGTATTCTTGCTCCTGATGCTCCTACAGGGTGCCCTAAAGCTATAGCACCACCATTAACATTAACAATTTGTGGATTAAATCCTAAATCTCTAACTACAGATAGTGATTGAGCTGCAAAAGCTTCGTTTGCTTCAACTAAATCTATATCATCTACAGTTAATCCTGCTCTTTCAAGTGCCTTTCTAGTTGCTGGTACAGGTCCGTAGCCCATTATCCTTGGATCTAGCGCTGCTGAGGCATAGGATTTAATAGTTGCAAGTGGCTTTATTCCTAACTCCTCTGCCTTTTCTTTCGCCATAAGTACCAGCATTGCAGCTCCATCATTTATGCCTGAAGCATTACCAGCTGTTACTGTTCCATCTTGTTTAAATGCAGGTTTAAGCCTTCCAAGTTTTTCTACAGTTGTATCTGCCTTTGGATATTCATCCGTATCAACTATAATAGGATCTCCCTTTTTTTGAAAAATTTCGACAGGCACTATTTCATCTTTAAATCTTCCTTCACTTATAGCCTTTGTGGCTTTAACCTGACTTTCATGAGAAAATTTATCTTGCTCTTCTCTTGAAAGTTTCCACTGCTCTGCAATATTTTCAGCTGTAATTCCCATATGTATATTATGAAATGCATCAGATAATGCATCAGTAATTAAGCTATCAACAACTTTAGCATCTCCCATTTTATATCCCCATCTTGCTCTAGTAAGAAGATATGGGGCATTACTCATACTTTCAGTACCACCAGCTAGTATTACATCTGCATCTCCAAGCTTAATAAATTGGGTAGCCATACTAACAGTTCTCAGTCCTGAACCACATAATTTATTTATTGTCATAGCTGGAGTTGTATCTGGTATGCCGGCATGGATAGCAACTTGTCTTGCTGGATTTTGTCCTAATCCTGCGGATAAGATATTTCCAACAAGCACTTCATCAACCATATCTGGTTTAATTCCTGCTCTCTTCATTGCTTCTTTTGCAGCAATAACTCCTATATCAATTGCTGATAGTTTAGATAAACTTCCTCCAAAACTACCTATAGGTGTTCTAGCTGCGCCTACAATAACTACTTCTCTCATGTAAACTAGGCCTCCTCTATTTTTATTAATCTTTAATTTGAATTCTTTACACTTATATACTATAAACAATGTAATAAAAAATTATACAAAATAAAAACTAGTGATTATAAACCACTAGTTTTTATAGCATATATTTATTATTGGCAAACCTTACCTGGATTTAATATATTTTTAGGATCAAAGGCTGATTTAATTCCTCTCATTATTGACATATAATGTTCTCCATATTGGTGAAACATATATTCTCTCTTTGCATATCCAATTCCATGTTCTCCAGATACAAGCCCTCTTAATTCTTCTGATTTTTTATACATTAATTCAAACACCTTACTTAATTTGAATTCCCATTCTTCTTCATTTAAATCATCTTTGCAAATATAAACGTGTAAATTCCCATCTCCTGCATGACCAAAACTTGGTATTCTAATGTTATATTCCTCTTCTAATTCATGAGTATATTTAATAAAGCTTGCAACTTGATTTCTTGGTACAACAACATCACATTCATCCATTTCTGTAGTTGATGCTTTAATTGCTTCAAGGAATGCCCCTCTAGCTGACCATACAGAATCTTTTCTTTCATCTGTATCAACTATAAATACATCTAATGCGCCTTCTTTTAAGCAAAGATCTGCAACTATTTCATAGTCACCTTCAACTTGTCCTAAACTATTTCCATCAAAAGTTAGCAAAAGGTATGCATCTGATGAATTATCAGGGAATTTTTTACCTAGAAATTCTTCTGCTGAAACTATAACTTCTCTTTGCATAAACTCTATTGCAGTTGGTACTGCTTTTGATTTTATAATCTTAGGTACCATTTCAATAGCAGTGTCTATATCTTTGAAAGGTATAAGTAAACTTACTGATTTTTTGGGTAGTGGAAGTAATCTTAAAATTGCCTTTGTTACTATACCAAGTGTTCCTTCTGATCCAACTATTAAGTCCTTTAAACTATATCCTGAACTATTTTTAACAACCTTTCCACCAAGTTCTACTACTTCTCCATTAGGCAGAACTACTTCAAGTCCGCGAACATAATCTCTTGTAACTCCATACTTAACAGCTCTCATTCCACCAGCGTTGGTACTTATATTTCCACCAATTGTAGCACTTTTTTCACCTGGATCTGGTGGGTAAAAAAGTTCATGTTCTTCAACGTACTTTCCTATTTCCATCAAAAGAACTCCTGGTTCTAAGGTTAAAGTTAAGTTTTCTTCATCAAGCTCTAATATATTATTCATTTCTGTCGTTTCCATCATAATTCCACCGTGTAATGGTACCGAAGCTCCTACAAGCCCTGTTCCTGATCCCCTAGCAACAACAGGAATTGTATTTTCATAGGCATACTTCATTATTCTTGAAATCTCTTCAGTATTATGAACTTTTACTAGCACATCTGGATAATTACTCACTCCACCTAACTCATCATGGCTATAATCTTCATTTATATCGCTTCCATGCAAAACCTTGTCTTCTCCAACCACATTTTTTAAAAATTCGATATCTTTATTATCTATCTTTTTATATTGATTCATATTTATCCCCTCCGATATATTAGCTAATCTTGTAATTTGAAAGTTATTATTTATTTAATGAAACGGCTACTTCTTCAAGTCCTTTACCGCACTTAATTCTTTCAATAAGTTGAGGAATTATTTCATAGATATCTCCAACGATTCCGTAGTGAGCAGCATTAAATATTGAAGCATTAGGATCATTGTTTATAGCAATTATTGTTTCTGAATTATTCATACCTGCTACAAATTGTACTGAGCCTTGAATTCCAGCAGTTATTATTAATTTAGGTTTAACAGTTCTTCCACTAAGTCCTATTTGCCTCTTTGCATCTATCCATCCAGCTTCTACAAGGGGCCTAGTTCCTGCTATTTGTGCATCTAGTACATCTGCCAATTCTCTTATTAGATTCATATCTTTTTCTGATTTAACTCCTCTACCTGCTGCTACAATTACTTCAGCATCTGATATGCTAATTTCCTTTGCCTTTTTAGTAATTTTTAGAACTTTTATATTTGAATTAAACATTTCCTTTGGCATTTTGCATAATATAATTTTGCCCTTAGTTTCTTCAGTTACCTCTGGAGCTGAGAAAATCTTATACCTAACAGTAGCAAATTGTGGTCTATTATTGCTTGTAATAATTTGAGCCATTATATTTCCACCAAATGCTGGTCTTATTTGAACTAAATCTGTGTTTTCCTTCATATCAAGTATTGTGCAATCTGCAGTAAGTCCTGTTTTAAATCTTGCTGCAATCCTTGGCGCTAAGGATCTTCCTACAGTTGTAGCTCCAACAAGCACTGAAGATGGCTTAACTTTATTTATGAAGTCTTGAAAAGCAGCTGTATAGGGTTCTATTCTAAAGTCTTTTAACTCTTCATAATCATATACAAAAACCTCATCAACACCATAGTGTAATAATTTTTCAGCTTTATCCTTTATATTGTGACCAATAAATAGCGCATAAACTGGATGATTGATTTTTGAAGCAAGCTCTCTACCCTTTCCTATTAACTCATAAGTTACAGGATGAATATTTCCTTCTATATGGTCAACATATACTGCTATTCCCTTCCATAAATCTTTGTCCACTTTTGCCACTTCTTCTTCTACAAATTCTATTACTCCTGCTGGTCCTTTTTTTACGCATAACTTACACATTTTACATGCAGCTGAAATTTCCAATTTACCATTTATTTCTGATATAGCATTAAAAGGACAAACTTCTATTAATTCATTTATATTTTCTTTATTTAACTTACTTTCATTAATAATTAATTTAGACATTAATATTCCTCCCTTTTTAATAAAATTTATACAAATTTAAGTTCTCTTAACTTATCAAACAATTTGTGTGTGAGTTCTTCTCCATCTCCCTGCCACATTTCTTTATCAGTATTAACCGCAGGTGGGAAAATTCTTTCAACCTGAGTTGCCGATCCATTTAACCCATAGTTCTTTTCATTTTTATCATCAAAATCTTTTAAACTAAAAACTTTAGCTTTTTTATTTTTAGTTTCTAGTTTTCTTTTATAAGATGGCAATCTTGGTGTATATATATCCTTTTCAACAGTTATAAGGCATGGGAATTTAATTTCCTGAATTTCAACTGTTTCTGCCATATCCATTTCCACAGTTATAGTTCTATCATTTATTTCAACAATTTTTCTTACATTAGAAACATGAGGAATTCCTAGATATTCAGCCATTTCTGCTCCTACCTGTGCTGTATCTCCATCAGTTGTTTGTTTACCACAAATTATAAGGTCAGGATTTCCTGTCATTTTTACCCCTTGAGATAGCGTATATGAAGTAGCAAGTACATCCGCTCCTGCAAATTTTCTATCTGATAGTAATGTTCCTTCATCTGCCCCCATCATAAATGCTTCTTTTATAATTTCCTCTGATTGAGGTGGTCCCATAGTTATTACATTTACTTCTCCACCCATATCTCCTCTTATTCTAAGGGCAGATTCTAATGCATATAAATCATATGGATTCATCTTTGATTCTACACCGTCTCTTTTTAACACTCCTGTAACTGGATCTACTTCAACTTTATTTGTTCCTGGTACTTGTTTAATACAAACCAAAATTTTCATAATTGTTCCCCCATTTCATATTAAATTAGTATACGGTAAGTCGTCTGACCATTATGACAACATATTAACTATTCTTATTTTTTATAATGTACCTATTACTGTCGTAATCTAATATAGATTCATATTAAGTAAATTTAATGCTTCTACTTGAAGTCAGTCAAATAAAACGTTTCCATAAGTGTCGCTGCGTATTAGAAAAGTTCCTAGCACACTTAAAATGAATAAAAGCTTAATGTTAATATACTTACATATTCATTTTTTATCCTTCCAAGTTAAAATCCTTTTCACTGGTATGACCATCTTTCCTGTGACCTTATATTATCATAATTTTATAACTATTTCCACAATAGTTATTTTATTAACATGGATTTTTTTCTTTTATTTTCACTATATTACCAAGTTTTCTTATTATATAGAATGAAAAAAAATAATATTTTTTTGTAATTAATGTAATTTTACTAATAATTGTTACAGTTTTAACAAATTAAAACAATAAATTAAGAACCCAAGTAAGATAAAATCCTATTTGGGTTCTTAACTAATACCTATATAATATTATTTATTAAACTTTATTAAATTCTTATTTATAAGGTCCATATGCTTTCTCATTGATGTAGAAGCCTTATGAGGATTATGCTCTTTAAGTGCATTTAATACTTCTTCATGTTCATTATCAATACTATCTTTAAGTTGATTATTTATTATATTTTTTCTTGCATCTTTTATAAAAGAATCCATAAGCGATGAAACTGTGTTCAATATACTTAATATCAAAAAATTCCCTGAAGCTTTGGCAATAGTATAATGAAATTTAGCATCATCTTTAACTCTTTCATCCTCATCTTCAGAAGTCTTCATATTATCTACTAGCATTTGTAATTCATTTATTTCTTCAGTGGTTATTTTCTTTGCGGCAAGAGCTGCTGTTTCTATTTCAATAACTTTTCTAAGCTCAAATATCTCCTCTACTTTGCAATCATTAAGCATGAACATAATTGATAGAGGCTCAAATAATGTGTTATCAAAGTTTTGCCTTATAAAATTTCCTTCCCCTTGCTTTGATTCAATAAGTCCAATAATTTCAAGAGACCTCAAAGCTTCTCTTATAGAGGCTCTGCTAATACCTAACTGCTCGACTAATTCTCTCTCTGAAGGTAATCTATCGCCTTTTTTTAAAATCCCATTAGTTATCATGCCTTCTATTTGTTCAATTACTTGTTCGTAAACCTTTGTATTTTTAATAGGAGTAAACATTGCTCCGTATCCCCTCTCATCTTATGCGCTAAATTAATGTTCTATTTTTTTATTATTATATTTTATTATAGAGTTTTTAAACCAGCTGGTCAATATTTGCAAATTTATCCCATTATAAATAGTACCCTTAAATTCTATAAGGGTACTATTTATAATACTTATCATATAAGTTTAATAATGAACTCGTACAAGCCAAAACTTTATTTTTTTATCACTCCACCCAAGATCCCATGGAACTTTATTTCTATCTGTATTATGGCAAGTTACTAAACTATATCCCTTGGAATCGGCTCCTGTAACTACAGAAATATGTGTAATATCTCCCTTTTTTTCATATGCCACAAAATCTCCTGGTAAAAGTTTATACGAAGCTTTATATACTTTGTCATAATTTCCATAGGCAATTACTGAAGCTCTTCCGCTGTTTAACATATATGCTTTAAATCCATCAGCATTGAGCCATGCTCTAGTTGCACCACTTCTATCATAATTCCAAGCAGAATTTTTTCTAAATCCTCCGCCTTCAAATAAGATTTGCGATGCAAAATTTGCACAATCTCCTCCTTGAGGATTATAATCTCTATATTTCTTATTGTATTTAAATTCATATTGTTCTTCGCTAGCAGCCCCACAATACTGATTTGCATAATGTACTGCCTTTAACCTTCGTTCATTTAAAGTTGAAAAATCTCTAGAACCTTGACTTGATATATATTGCTTTATTGAATCACCTTTTAAATTCTCTAGATTAAGCGAATCAGCAAAAGGATCTGTATACCATTCCTTAGTAATTATCCAAATGCCATCTCTATTTGCAAGCTTTATATAATGATAGGTTCCAATTTTTGATGTATTTATTATATCTGGCTGATCTTCATATATATATTTATATTCTGTTGAGCATAATACATTAATAGAAAAATTAGTTCCATCTCCGTTGATCCTTCTAATCACAACTTTAGGGTTTATATCCATAAATTTTACCCCTTGTTTTATACTCCAATTTTCAATATACTTAATTTTCTTTTTTTCATGTTCATATGCCCAAGTACCATACTTAGTATTGGTATCATAAATAGATTCTATGAGTTCAAAGTCTTTACTTATTATAGCCTTATTTCTATCTTGAAAAATTTGCTCTATAACTTTTTTTACCTCTTCGTTTGAATAGTTATTAGAAGCATTAACTTTATTAAACTCACATAAATATATTAATAAAAATAAAGCTATTAGAAAAGATAACTTTATTGAAATATTTCTATTTATATTACATCGAGAAAAATTCATAATGTATTCTCCTTTTCGCTTGTAATCTCACTATATAGTATTTCACATAAGCTTATATTTTAAAGTGGAAATACAAACCATAAATGTATAAGAGTTTATCACACCGCACCTTATAAGAATAATTTACTACGTATATCTTTATATAAAAGTATCAAACTAATATTGAATCGGAGGTGTTACAAATGAGTAAAAGACCTTTAGTACCTGAGGCAAAAGAAGCACTAGATAAACTTAAAACAGAATTTGCAAATGAATTTGGAGTAGAATTGAACGATGCATATAAAGGTAACAATACTTCAAAATTAAATGGATATATAGGCGGACCTATAGGTGGATTAATGACTAAAAAGATGGTAGAGGCATTTGAGAAAAATTTAATAGATAAATAATGAATATAGTAAAATAATGTAGTATTAAAAAGAGAAAGCATAGATACTTTCTCTTTTTGTGATTTCTTTCTGTAATTTCATATTTTATACTCTATTTTAAACTTTGCTCATAAACTTCAACCATTTTTTTAACCATTTCTCCGTTCTGTCTCGAAGTTAAATTTCCTGTATCTACATCATTATAATCTCCCATTGTAAATGAAGACTCTATTTCCTTCTTAGATTTTTGTATTCCAGCTTTAGTTTCTAAAACTGACATTGTATTATGTATCATAATCACGCCTCTTTCTTTTTACATTATCATATATATTTATGATTTATTTTATTGTTACTAGTAGTTTGTACTGTCCCATAGGATTTATCCTAGGAAACTTATGTGAATGTTATCTGTTAAACTAATAAAGTATCATAAGTATCCATAAATATGTAGAAATTCAGAAAATGTTTAATAAAACAAAATATGCCTATAATAATTAAACTTTTTAATTATTATAGGCATTTAATTTAAATGAGAATTATATTAATTTGTTATATCTATATAAGTTTTTGTGCTAAAACTCCACTTAGACTTAGTTTTTCTATCCTCTTTTTTATTTCCTCATTATCTATGCTGTAAAGTCCTATTTCCTGCATCCTTTTAAAGTATTCTGCTCCAGCTAATGTATATCTATTTCTTCTTCCTTCCTTAGTAAGTAGTTTACAATTTGCATAGGATATAATATCTCCTATAGCTGTAGACTTAGGAAGTATCAAAAGAGGCATTCCTAAAAGATATCTAACTGCGTTGTGACCTGCGAGACTTCCTGTACACATAGCTTCAGTATGACCTACAAATAATCCACTCTTTTCGCCTGCACAAAATAGATTATCTATACCTTTAACTTTCATATCGTCGGTCCTTGGAGCTACAGAAAGGTACCTTATAGAGTTTCCTTTTCCACCTGCATAAGGATCCATAAATCTTGCATATTCTAATCCTTTTATTTTTCTTAGCTTTTCTAGTGGATAAAAAGGAGTCATAAGTTTAATGTGACCTGTATCTAAAAGTATTATATTTTCTGCAAATTCCTTTAAAGCATATTGTTGACAAACCTTTAGCTTTAATTTATCCATATTTATATCTTCTGGTGGTACCTGAAGAACTACTGCACCTTTTTCTTCTATTTCTTTTAAAAGCTCAGGTGATATACTTTCTTTGCAAAGTTTACAAGAACCACTAAATGCTCCGTATACATCTTCTTCTCTTTCTCCTTGTAAATCTTCAACTCCTGCTCTAGAGCTTAAACTTACTCTAGGTCCAAAGGCAGGACATCTCAATATACACATAGAACATCCATTACCATATCTTAAGCAATTGCCCATAGGTCCTGTAGAACCTGTAGTTTCTATAAATACATCGCCCTTTACATAACTTCCATCTGCAAGATATATTCCTAATATTTTATTCTTTTCTTTTTCTACATCTACTACTCTGGAGATTAAATGAATCTTTACTCCTATGCTTTTTAAAAATGCTCTAACTTCAGGCTCGATTTTATTTACATCATAAAGCCATGCATGACCATGCCCTGGGAATGTTATATTTTTATGTGTTGCATTTCTATCTGTTATGTTTATTAGGTCTCCTGCTCCCAGATTTATCAATTCTTCAGCCGCTGTATATCTTCCATTATTTCTCATTATACCGCCAACATTACCAAGGCCTACAAGCATATCTGTCTTTTCATATAACTCTACTTCTGCTCCTGCTTTTCTAGCAGTAATAGCAGCTGCACATCCTGACCAACCACCGCCAATTATTATAACCTTCATAATAATTTTCTACCCTCCAAAATATTTCTAGGATCTATTTGAAGTTTACATGACCTTTCGATATTAAAATACTTATTTTTGGTACTGCAACTTCCACATACTCCTTCTCCACAACACATCTTTGCATTATTACAGCAAGAAAAATCTATTGATTCTCCAATCAAATTTACTATATTATAATTCACAATATCTGCTGCTGATGAATGAACAAGTCCTACATTTTCATTTTTTATAATATCTAAAATTATATTTTTAAACTCCGATGTTAATTGACCATTTTCATTTATAACATTGCACTGTATAAGCTTAGCATTGTAAAAATTTAAGTACTCTTCAATAAATACACCTTCATAAGGATTGCTATCTAATATAACGTATACCTTATTAGCTGAAGTATAAAGTTTTTTGAGAATTGGTATAATTGGAGCCTGCCCTATTCCCCTTGCTACTATTATGGCAGTTCCATCTTTTAATTTGGATAAATTTTTAAGCCCTAATACACCATTAAAAAATGGCCCCTTTAAAAGTAGCTTTTCCCCCTCCTTGGTGTCATTTAAAGCCTTACTTTTTACTCCCTTTACCTCTACCACAACTTTTATCTTATTTTCTTCAGTGTTGGATTCCATAATAGATATGGGTGTTGAAAAGAAATGCTCATTTTGAGGATTTCGGAGCATTACAAAGGTTCCTGGAGCACTTAAATCTTTAGCCATTTTATGACTTACATCTAAGGTAAACTCAACTAAATCCTTATATATAACTCTTTTATCTAATAATGTACATTCTATTTCTTTTCTTCCTTCCTTAGCTTTATTACCATTCCATGCAAATTCTTGATATATACATACACCTTTCCAGTTAATGCAGTCACAAAATGTCTTTCCTCTTAACTGAGAACATAATATACATTCTCCACTTTCTGCCAAATGACAAGGACAATATTCTGTACCTGCATCAATACAGTCTCTTACTTCATAGTTCACCCACATACCCTCCTAAAATTAATAGGCCTCACTATTAATTTATCTATTTTATAAGTTTTTGTTACTAAAATTTATAAAATAAAAGAAGGGATTTTTCCCTTCTTTTCTAAGACTTAAATTTGTCGAATATGATCCTTGTAATTATTAAGTATATTATAAGGTTTCCAGGGGTGTTTAATAGTCCAAAAATTCCCCAAAGCCAATAGTATTTTTCTCCTCTTTTTTTAGCATCCTTAAACATCCAAAATCCTTGAATAATAAGTATAGGTATTACTATAATTAGCACTAATAAATGCGTTTTGATATATATCATAGGTTATCCCCCCTTGCCTTAGTTAAAGCTATAGGAATTATAATAAAAGGCGCTATCAGAATCATAAACATTTGTAAGTATATTATAAAATTAATGCTCACATTCATTGTAATTATAGCTAACATAGTCATTATTACAGTAGATAAAATTAAGAAATATATACTTTCCTTCTTAGTTATTTTATTTTCTCTTTTTTCTATGGCTTGATTAATTATGGACTCTAAAGAAAAATCCAAATGATTTATATCCTCTATACTATCCATGTATTCCTTCATACTTTCCAAACTATTCATATAAACATCATCTTTCTGAAATTCAACATAAGAGCTAGCTTCTTCATTATAAAAATCATCTATATTTTGATTGAAATCTTTATTCATTTTTAATCCCACTTTCCTTCATCTTTACTATTATAGAATTAACTGCAGAGTGAAGTCTGGAGCGTACAGTTCCTACAGGGCATTTCACTATTTGAGCTATTTCGTCATATTTATAATTATAATAATGCTTAAGTATAAACACGGTTCTTTTTTCATAAGAAAGTTCATTTAAAATTTTAAATACTTCTTTCATCTGCACATTATCTATAACTTTCATATCTACACTTTTTCCTTCAAATATTAATTCCTCATTTAAAGGCAGCATTTCTTTATTTTTTCTTAAATAATCCTTATATAAATTAGTAGCTATAGTTATAAGCCATGTTGAAAATTTTGCTTGAGGTTTAAATTTTTCTAAGTTTATAATAGCTTTGAGCAAAGTCTCTTGCACAATATCCTTTGCAAGCTCCTCATTACCTATAAGTTTTATTGCATATCCTGTAAGTATTTGATAGTTATCATTAATCAAAATAGTTAAAGCATTTTTATCTCCATCTTTTGCATTCTTTAATAATTCCTTTTCTTGCATGGTGTTTTCACCTACTTAATTCATGTTGATAATTAAATTAAATTTTCTGGTACAAATCTTTTTGACATTACTTTAATTAAAATATAATCTATAATAAATATAATAGTTCCCAGAAGTATAAGAAGGGTATTGTTAAGCAAAAATACTCCTGTCATTTGCCCCACAAATAACAATATTATAGGTACAACTATTAATCCGCTTTGCTGCTGAGCTTCTTGAAAGGTTTTAGATTTTGCAGAAACAAGAACTGTAAAACTTAACCCTAGCACTGTTAAAGCTGGCACAACATATATAATTAAAATTATCCATTTCACATTGGGAAATATTATTTCTCCCAAATAAATTACTCCACCTATATTTATCATAATACCAAATATAACAAATGAAATTAATGTAATTATAAATGATAATATAAACACCCCTATAACCTTTGAAATAAATATCTTTTCTATTGAAATAGGTGTATATAATAGAGTTTCCATAGTTTTATGCTCTTTTTCCCCTACAAAACTGCTCGCTCCTATTATATTAGATGACATTATTGGAATTATTAAGAATAAACTTGGGAAAAAGTAATTTACTCCTGTCTTCAATACTAATTCAGGTATAGAAAAGTTAATATATTCATTAGGTAACTTTTTCATCATACTTTCTAATCCATTTATTTGACCTATTCCCTTAGATGAAAAATTTATGGATATAAGCATTACAATTGGTATTATTATAGCAAATACTAAGGGAACTATAATCATAGGTAGAAATATTTGTTTAGAGCTAGTTATTTCATTTAAATCCTTTTGAATAATACTTCTGCAAAGCTTATTCATTTTTTTCACTCCTAACATAATTAAAATATAACTCTTCTAAGTTAACCCTTTCCCTTTGAACTTCATATACTTTCCCACCCTTATTTAAAATATTATAAAGTACCTGTGAAATCTCTTCATCAAAACTTACTTCTTTTTTATAAATTCCAGTATCTATCTGTTTTATTCCCAGTTCCTCTTGGATATCCTTTCCTTTAATTATAATATTATTTTTATAATTAAACCTTTTAGTTAAATCTTCAAATGTACCATATCCTAACATCTTTCCATTACTTACAAACCCATAAAAATTACAAATCTCTTCTGCATACTTTAATTGGTGAGTGCATAATAGCACCGTCACTTTATTTTCCTCAGATAATTCCTTAATAAGCTTTGTAACATTTAATGCATTTTCAGGATCTAATCCTGAGGTTGGTTCATCTAAGAATAAAACCTTAGGCTCATGTATAAGAGCTATAGCAAGTGAAACCCTCTTTTTCATACCCGTACTATATTCTTTAATCTTTTTACTACTATGCTCATAAAGTTCCAATCTCTTCAAAAGCTTTATACTTCTTTCTTTGAGTATGCTTTCACTTATTCCATACATACTTCCAAAAAACATTAGATTTTCTAAAGCAGTTAGATTTTCATAACAAGCAGCACTTTCAGTCATAACTCCACATATCTTATGTATCTCTAAAGTTTCCTTAAGTATATCCAAACCAAGTATTCTTGCATCCCCGAAATTTGGTTTAAGTATCCCATTTAAAATCCTTACAGTTGTTGTCTTCCCTGAACCATTCGGGCCTAAAAAACCCATTATTCTCCCTTCAGGCAAAACAAAGCTTATATCATTTAAAGCGTTATATTTACCATCATAACTTTTAGTTAAATGTTGAACCTCTATTCCATCCATGGTTATCACTCCTTCATAAATTAAACGTAAATACTCTCAAAAAGTTCATAAATAAAAATCAGAGAAATTTCTATACAAATTTCCCTGACTATATTTAAATCCATATTAAAAAAGAGCTATATGAAGTTTACTTACAGTATTAAGTATTTCATCACTACTTAATTTGTTTTCTGCGTAATCTGTATAAATACTTCGTCCCGTCTTTAAATGTTCAAGCCAGGCCTCTAGTAAACTTACATATATTTGATCAATATAATAAAGATTGCTTGAAGCACCCACTTCGCCCTTATCTGCTGCAAATGTCTCGTACCTTACTGCATAATTTTGAGTGTACCTTATATCGTCATTATTAATCCACCTAACTAATTTAGGATAACCGTTAAAATCGATAATTAAGGAGTTGTTATATCTATCATTCCCGCCCAATATCACGTCTACTAATTCTTGTTTTGTAAATTGATGCTCAGGTTTTGTTAATCTATGAGCCATCACTTCACAAATATATACTTCTTTAGTATTAATGAAGTTAGATAGAGTTGTATCTATATTGGATTTATTTATAACTATTTCATGTTCTTTTATCCAGCCTTTTGCTTCTTCATGCTTTTTAAATATCATATCAAGTTCAGTATTGCATTTACCAAAACACTTTTGTGGATACCAATTACCGTCCTTATTTAACCTGTAGCCCATACATTCTTGAGTTAACTCTTTATAGGCTTCTATAGTAAAGAACATGCATATCCCCCCAAGCCTTTTATTATACTTTATATGATTAACATACTATATTTTGTGCTTATTTAATTTTATTATGCTAAAAAAGTTTAAATTACAATAATGTACAATATTTTTAAATTTCAATGCTTTATTAGTTAAATTTACTATAAATAAAATCCTAAGCTCATATAAATATTAAGCTTAGGATTTTAACTATTTTGCTTCTACACTTCTTATTCTATTAAAGTTTTTACCATAAATACCAGCTGCATAAGATACTTCCTTCTGCTCTTCTATTTCATCTAACGCCTTCATACCCTTTTGCATATATATATACCCTGTGATTGCTGAAATCATATCTGATATAGGATAGGAAAGCCATACTCCAAGTACTCCAAACATTCTTACACATACGAGTACCACAGGTATGAATATTAATAGCTGTCTAAAAATAGATAATACTAGAGAAACTTTTGACTCTTCAATAGCTTGATAATAATAAATTGCTGTAAAATAAACTCCTACAATTGGAAATATAGATATCATTATTCTAAATGCTCCTACGGCATTCTTTAAAATATCCTGTTCCTTTACAAAACCACTTATTATTTCACTTGCAAATATCATCATAATTGCCCACATTACTAAAGTTGTTATATGTGCTATTTTAGAAGCTCTTCTTACTACTTCTTTTACTCTTTCATAATTTTTTGCACCATAGTTAAAAGCTACTATAGGTTGCATTGCAGATGTTATTCCGAGCATAGTTATATACATAAACATAGATACCTTAGATATAACTCCTGTCACAATTATAGCTGTATCACCATAATCTGAAAGTGTATTATTTAAAATTACTGAAACTACTGCATCAGATATTTCTATTATAAATGTTGAAAATCCTACTGCAACTATTGTTACTATGATATCTTTATTTAAATTGAAATTCATAGAAATATTATATTCTTGTTTAATCTTTGAAAAATTATAATATGCATAAATTGCTGATATTACTTGGGAGATGACTGTTGCTATAGCTGCTCCCTTTATTCCTAGAGGAAATACCATAACTAGCATAATATCCAATATAACATTGCATAAAGCTCCTATTGATGTGGCTATAAGATTTGCTCTTGCGTTTCCTAGCGATGTAAGCATATACCCTATAATAACTGTGAAACATTGAAATATTCCACCAAAAATTACTATACTTATATAATCCTTAGCATAAGGAAAAATATTACTCGTAGTACCAAGTTTAATTAATATAGAATCCATAAATAAATATATAAAGATTGTAAGAAATGTAATAATGATTAACATTAATGTTAATGCATTTCCTAATATATACTTCAATTTATCCTTATTACCTTCCCCTAAACTTCTTGCTACTGCAGTAGATGCTCCTACCGCAATTAGAAGTCCTAGAGAAATCATAAAACGCTGTACTGGGAACGCTATACTTAAAGCTCCTATAGCTTCGGCTCCTATAGCTCTACCCACAAATAGAGTATCCACTATATTGTAAAGCTCTGCAACGAATAAGGATATTATGGCTGGTATGGCGAACTTTATAAGAACTTTATTTACATTTTCTAACGCAAAAGCATTGGTTTCTTTTGAAATAGCTTTTGTATTAATTGCCATAATTTCCACCTTCTTTTCCTTTTCGTTTATAAATTATTATTTAATTGTCTTTGAGATTTTAATAAATTCCCACGACCCTTCGTTATTGTTAATACAATGTAAAATTTCTATAAAAATAATTTCGTTTTTTATTGAAATGCATATTTTTATATTGTATAATCTTTTTGTAATTTAAATTAACACGCTTATTTTTATTTTTTATTTAAGTACTTTTAAGTACTTTTTTCTTTTTTATTTATTATAATCACGCTTATATATATATTATATTGTAATTTTTGTTTATTTACATTCACTTAAATGCTTAATACTAAGTACTATTTTGCTTACTTAGGCTTTTCTCGTTTTGCCCAAATAAACACAAAAAGCATCTTATTAAAGATGCTTTTGTACTTTTTTGAGCATTATTAGTATAGCTCCATACCCTTGTACCTTGGGTACTAAATTATATATTGCACTTTTTTTCGCAAATCTTAAAGATATTTTAGGAAAAGATGCATTATCCATTACATCTCTTTCATCGTCATTTATACGACTAGGTTTGCCTAAGCTAACCCAATAGTCATATGCAGATCCTACTTTTTCATTTATTTCGTATTCAGTTAAAGTATAATCATGATAAAGGTTTATTATGTTAAGCGAAAATTTTCTTTCTGCTGTCCTCTTAATTCCTCTTCTTTTCAATATACTTTCGACTCCTATAAGCTTATCAATATCTTCTCCATAACTATGAAGAAGAATTTGAATATCTTCTCCCTTTTTAGTTACTATACATCCTTCCCCATTGTGTATTATATAATCCCCCATACGTGAAAGAAAATAATAAGCATAGTAGGAAGGTTTTTTGATTCCATCTTGAGTTATAAGTCCATTGTCTCCAAAGAAAAGTTCATTAGAAATTTCCTCTGTAGGACTTATGCTATCAAAAGCCTTAAAATACACATTATTTCCTGTTATGGAGTTATGTATTATATAAGGTATCATATAGCAAGTATCATAAGTCATATTATTTATAGGTTCTTTTATGTCATAGTCAACTAGTTCAAAATAGTTCCCTATAAGTTCTCTGATTTTGACTTCATATTCTTCATTTAGGCTCCTTTTTATAAATACCTTCCATTTAGAAAGTTCATAATCTCCCAGTTCATCTCTGAAGTAAGATATAAAGCTATCTAAAAGATTTATAAGAAAATCATCTTTTAAACTTCCATCTATTATAATGAAAGGTCTTAAATTAATAGATAGTAGAAATTCTATGATTTTTTTTACTTGATACCAATTAAAAAAGTTCTTATTATTTAAAAGTACTCCTGCGTCTTCGGTAAAAAGCTCAAATATCATTGCATATTTGAATTGTATATCTTTTTGTATATTTATTAAAAATTGTCGTTGCCTTTCTTTAAAAAGCTCTTTTGCCTTTCCAACACTTATTATCTCACTAAAAGTATGATTAAATTCTTCACCATCTATAGATGCATCTATATTCAACTTTATTATTCTATTTTCATAGTTAAACCTATCATAGTCTTCAAGATAAATACTAAGATATTCTAATGCGTTTTTCACATCCAATACTTCATATTTTTTCATAGAATCTAAAACATCATCGTTTACTTTATGCTTTTTTCTGTACTGCATAGGTGTACATTTATAATGTCTTTTAAAATGTTTATTAAAGTATCTTATATGGGAAAATCCTAGTTCTTCAGATACTTCAGAAATACTCTTATCTGTATCCAAAAGCAGCTTTACAGATTCCTCTACTCTTGTTAAATTTAAAAAGTCTTTAAAGCCATATCCTACTGTATTCTTTATTTCATGTGATAAGTAATAGGAACTTAAAAACTCCTTCTTTGCTATATCTTGAAGACTTATCTTGTTTTTATAGTTATTATATATATATCTTACTATTCTATCATATCTTTCAAACTGCTCTTCATTTTCTTTTAAGTCTTCCTTTTCATAAATCAACTGATGAAAATTATTAATAAGATGGTATAACAGCTCAACTAGTGTATCTTCAATAAAGTCCTCATATTTATCCTGTTTTTGTATAACCTCGCAAATAATTATAGATAAGTACTTTCTTAATTCATGATACTTTTCTTCTTCTTGTGCTCCTTCATCTGACGAATTTGTATAAAATGCAATATTTCTTATATCATTTATATACTTTTCAAAAAAGTTAGGATCTATTTTAAACATTAAAACTTCATTATATGCTTCACTTTTTATACTATGGGATTCATCACAATTTATAATCTCAATTTCTCCCTCTTCTACTTCATAGGCCCCAGATTCTATAGAAACCTTTATCTTACCCTTAAGTACAAACAATATCTCTATAGAATCATGCCAATGTATAGGATATTCTTCAATATTTACTTTAGATACCTTTAAAGGTAGTTCAGGTAAATATTCAATATATTCTCTTCTCATTAATATATTTCTCTCCTTATTTTTCAAGTTAATTTAATATTTATTAAGATTTATATTTATATTATATCTTATTTTGCTTATATTTTCCCTTTGTTGTTAGTTATATTTTAAAATATTTAGTTTACAGTTTTTAAATTTACATAATATTTATTATGTATACAAATCCTTTAAGAAAAAGCTACCATAACTATACAATCATCACTTTCATTATATTTGTATAACCTTTTATGCTATTGCTAATAATAGACTTGAAAATATATTATATCGAATAGGAGTGATATTATGAACAAAACAGATAGTATAAAAGTTAATGCTAATTCTAAGAAAACACCTATTGAACAACACGATACTGCTGCTTGGGCTAATATAGAATATCTAAAACCTGTATCTCAAGTATCAGTACCAAGTGATACTGAAGTATTTAATGCTAAGGAATGGGTAGATTCAAATCAAAAATAAAATATATTTTAAAAAAGGATGCCTTGTTTTATTAAGGCATCCTCTTTTATTTAATTTAAAGTATTTCTGATAATTTTTTGTACAATTTATATTTTTCTTTTGCTTGTTTTTCAGAATCTGCAAAAAGTTTTTCTGCTTTATCTGGGAATATATTCATAAGTGATGTATATCTTATTTCTCCCTTTATAAAGTCTTGGTATGATTCTTCTGGCTCTTTAGATTCTAACATAAATGGATTTTTGCCCTCTTCTTTAAGCATTGGATTATATCTATATAAGTGCCAATATCCCGATGTCACTGCTTTCTTTTCTTCTGCTATACTGCTTCCCATACCAGTCTTTATTCCATGGTTTATACATGGAGCATAAGCTATAATTAAGGATGGTCCGTCATATTCTTCTGCTTCTTTTATTACTTTTAATGTTTGATTCATGTTAGCACCCATAGATATTTGAGCTACATATACATTCCCATAGGTCATTGCCATTAATCCTAAGTCTTTCTTTCTTGTTTCCTTACCTGCAGCTGCAAGCTTTGCTACAGCACCAGGGCGTGAAGCTTTTGACATTTGTCCTCCAGTATTTGAGTAAACTTCTGTATCTAAAACTAAAACATTTATATCTTCTCCAGTAGATAATACGTGATCAACTCCGTTGTAACCTATATCATAAGCCCAACCATCTCCTCCTATTATCCATTGAGACTTTTTAATTAAGTAATCTTGTTTTTCAGCAATTTCTTTTAAAATTTTATTTTCAGCTAAATTACAAATCTTAAGTTCTTTTATTATGCTTTCAGAAATTTCTTTTGATTTTTCACCATTATTCATGTATTGAAGCCATTCTTCAAAATATTTTTTTAGATTTCCTCCTATATCTTGTGTTATAGCTTCTTGCATAAGCTCAGCTATTCTTTCTCTTATATGTTTAATTCCTAAATACATTCCAAATCCATATTCAGCATTATCTTCAAATAATGAATTTCCCCAAGCTGGTCCATAACCCTTATGATTGGTTGTGTATGGTACTGAAGGTGCACTTCCACCCCAAATTGATGAACACCCTGTAGCGTTGGCAATCATCATTCTATCACCATATAACTGGGTTATAAGTCTAACATAAGGTGTTTCTCCGCATCCTGGACATGCTCCGTTAAATTCTAGTAATGGCTTTTTAAACTGACTGCCTTTTACTGTGTAAGCATCCATTAAATCTTCTTTTTCTTGTATATTTGACTTTTCATATAATGAAGCAGCAAATTCCCAATTAGTTTCTTCCATTTCAATTTCCTGTTCTGCTGGTTTCATTATTAAAGCTTTACCTGGTGCTGGACATATATCTGCACAGTTTCCACATCCAGTACAATCTAGTGGTGCAACTTGAATTCTATATTGATAATTTTCTAATCCTTTTCCTATTGCTTTCTTTGCCTTAAAGGTATCTGGTGCTTCCTTTAAATCATCCTCAGTAAGTAGGAATGGTCTTACTGTAGCATGAGGACATATATATGAGCATTGGTTACATTGTATACATTTGTCAATTTGCCATTCTGGAACCATTACTGCTATTCCTCTCTTTTCATAAGCAGTAGTTCCAAGTGGGAATGAACCATCTTCCATCCCAACAAAAGCACTTACTGGTAGCTCATCACCCTCTTGTCTTGCCATAGGAATTTGAATATTTTTAACAAATTCAGGTACATCCTTTTCATTGGCTGTTTGTTGTTTTATTTCTATGTTCTTCCATGAATCTGGTACAGCTACTTTTGTAAGTCCTTTAATTCCTTCGTCTACTGCTGCTTGATTCATTGTAACAATTTTCTCACCTTTTTTACCGTAAAGTTTTTGAATAGACTCTTTAAGATATTTTACAGCATCTTCTACTGGTATTACATTTGCTAGCTTAAAGAATGCAGCTTGCATTATCATATTAATTCTTCCGCCAAGTCCTATACTTCTGGCAATGCCTATTGCATCAATTGTATAGAAATCAATATTATTTTCAGCCACATATCTCTTCAAGTAGCTTGGTAGCTTTTCATCTAATTCTTCTGCTTTCCATGCACAATTTAGTACAAAAACTCCACCCTTTTTTAAGCCCTTTAATAAATCATAATTGTATATAAATGATTTATTATGACATGCAACATAATCGGAATTATATACTAAGTATGGAGATTTAATAGGCTTCTTTCCAAATCTCAAGTGAGATACGGTGGTTCCTCCTGATTTTTTACTATCATATGAAAAATATGCTTGAGCATATAAATTGGTCTTATCTCCTATAATCTTAACTGCACTCTTGTTTGCTCCAACAGTTCCGTCAGAACCAAGTCCCCAGAATTTGCAGCTTATAGTCCCTTCTGGAGTAGTATCTATTGCACTTACTTCTGGAAGGGATGTGTTTGTTATATCATCATTTATTCCAATAGTAAAATGATCCTTAGGGTTATTTTCTTTTAAGTTATTAAATACTGAAATTATTTGTGATGGTCTAGTATCCTTTGATCCTAATCCATATCTTCCTCCAACCACCACAGGTTTTTTATCCTTTGAATAAAATACATTTGAAACATCTAAGTATAGTGGTTCAGCTGTAGCTCCTGGCTCCTTTGTTCTATCTAGAACAGCTATTTTTTCTACTGTTTCTGGCAGAACTTTTAGGAAATAATTTTCGCAAAATGGTCTATATAAGTGTACTTTTATTGCTCCTACCTTTTCTCCCTTATCTATTAAATAATCTACAGTTTCTTCTATAGTATCACATACTGAGCCCATTGCCACTATAACATATTTTGCATCCTTTGCTCCATAATAATCAAATGGATGATATTCTCTGCCAGTTATCTTCTTTATTTCCTGCATATAGTTTTCTACTATATCTGGCACTGCTTGATAGAATTTATTTGAAACTTCTCTACCTTGGAAATATATATCAGGATTTTCAGCAGTTCCTCTTAAACTAGGTCGCTGAGGATTTAATGATCTATTTCTAAACTCATTAATTGCATTGTAATCTACAATTTTAGCTATATCTTCATAATCTATCACTTCGATCTTTTGATATTCATGAGATGTTCTAAATCCATCAAAAAAATGCATGAAAGGTAAGCTTGATTTTATTGCTGCTAAGTGAGAAACAAATCCTAAATCCATTGATTCTTGAACATTTGAAGACGCAAGCATTACAACGCCTGTTTGCCTACAAGCCATTACGTCTTGATGATCTCCAAATATGGATAGTGCATGAGTTGCTATTGCTCTTGCACTTACATGGAATACTCCAGGTAACAACTCTCCTGCTATTTTGTAAAGATTAGGTATCATAAGTAAAAGCCCTTGGGATGCTGTATATGTAGTAGTTAAAGCTCCTGCTGCAAGGGACCCATGAACCGAACCTGATGCACCTGCCTCAGATTCCATTTCAACAACCCTAACTTGTTGGCCAAATATATTTTTTTTACCTTCTGCAGACCATTCATCAACACCTTCTGCCATAGGAGTTGATGGAGTAATTGGATATACTGCAGCAACTTCTGTAAACGCATAGGATGCATAAGCCGCTGCTTGGTTTCCATCCATTGTTTTAGTCTTTGCCATTTCTTTTTCCTCCTTAATAGTAAATATAAGTTTTACATAAGTATTATTAGACTAATAATTGTATTTTATGTATTATAAAAGACTTCTATTTTATATAACAAAACCCCATGAACAACTTTAAAAATGTTCACGGGGTTTTGCTATTTTGTATTTTTTAAAAATTAAACTTTATATTTTGAGCATAATAAATTATTTCTTTAATCCTGTTCCAGTAAGTGGTACAACTATTTTTAAATCCTTATTTATATTATCTTTAAAATATTTATTTACTCCTGCTAAAGTAGCTGCTGAAGTATATTCTACATATATTCCCATATGAGATAATACTTTCTTTGCCTCTTTTACTTCATTATCTGATACGGTTATAATATCTCCATTGCTTTCTTCTATTCCTTTTATAATCTCATCAATTCTCATAGGTGTACCTATAGCAATTCCTTCTGCTAAAGTTTCCTTTGGACATACCTCTTCTAAATTATTGTACTTATTATAAATAGGTGCACAATTTTCACTTTGTATTGCAATAAGTCTTGGAAGTTTCCCTATCTCCTTGAATCCATAATAAGCACCTAAAAACATAGTACCATTTCCTGTTGGTACAAACAAATAATCCGGTATTCCTATTTCGTCATATATTTCATATGCCATGGATTTAGTTCCTTCAAAAAATAATGGATTATATACATGAGAAGCATAATAATATTTTTCAGCTGCTATCTTTATAGCTCTTGAAGTATCATCCCTCATCCCAGGAATCTTTACTATACTTGCACCATAAGCCTCTATCTGCTTTATTTTCCCTTGTGATGTGTTTTCAGGCAGATAGATATTACACTTTATTCCTGCAGCTGCTGCATAAGCTGCAATAGCTGCCCCTGCATTTCCTGATGAATCCTCCACTATTTCTTCTATTCCCATTTCCTTTATTTTATTTACTAAAGTTATAGCTCCTCTGTCCTTGAATGACCCGGACGGCATTAAATAATCCATTTTTAAAAACATATCTATTCCATATATATTTCTTTTTACAATTGGAGTTTTTACTTCTCCTAGGGATATATTTATTTTCACTTTTTCTTCCATATCTTTTTTAATATTAAACAATCCACCACAGTCACATTTATATTTAAGTGTATTTAATGGATATTCCTTATTACATTTAGCACATATGAATTTCATTTTACTTTTCTCCCCTCGTTTAAAATTTTTCTTTAATATTGCTATACTAAATTTTACCAGTGATTTTCCATTAATATGGAAACCATATAATAACATTGTACAACCTTCAAAATATTTTAACAATTATTATTTGAAAAATAATAAGCACAGAGAATTATCATTCTCTGTGCTAAAAAATATTTTAAGTATACTTTTAAAAAAGCTCACTATATATTCACCATCTACATGAGTAAGTATGTCTCTAACCTTTAAAATCAATGTATTATCAAAGCCTTTTACCACTTTTCCATATAACGTATTAACTCCACCTACAACTGCATTTTATTTAAAGGATTTAGAGCCATTTGACTCTAAATCCACTTAAATTTGATTTGTTATCCTAATGCTACTATTTGGCTTCCTGCGAAGTAAACTGTAGCTCCTGGTCCAAAACAATCATAAGGTTCTACTAATCTTATTGCTAAAAGTGTTGCTGAGCTTTGAGCTGGTATTATTTCTCCTCTTGCTATTGGGAAAACATCACTTGTTGTTATTACAGTAATTACTGAAGTTCCAAAGAAACCTACTACTCCTAGAATATCTATCATAAATTACACCTCCTTTTACTCTTTAAGTAATCCATTTTTCCTCTTTTGCATTTCTAATATCACTATATGGTTTTTTTTAAAAAAGGTTCTTTATCTTCTAAATAAAAAAAAATATATATATATGCTTTATATCTGTGAAACATGCACAATTCACTGTTTAAAATCATATTTTTAATTATTAGTAGTTTTATTATAATAGGAGGCTTTTATGATAGTTCAATTAGGTGCACTTCACTACGTCTATCTTATTTTAATTCTCTTAATATTTCTATTCATGATTCTAAAGAAAGATATTACCTTAATTTGTATTGCAGGTATATTTGCTCTTGGTTTTATAGCTACAGGTTCATTAGCATCTTCTATAACAGGAGTATTTAACAGCTTTGTATATGCTATAGGGCAGCTACTTGATATAATTTTGGTAATAGCCGCAATTACAGCTATGGGAATAATACTTACAAAAACAGGAATAAACGAAGCTATGGCTTATCCTTTTACAAAACTAATGAAGACACCAACATTAGCATACTGGATAATAGGTATATTTATGATGATAATATCCCTATTCTTTTGGCCTTCTCCTGCCGTAGCTCTTATTGGAGCAATACTTGTTCCTGCCGCAGTTAAAGCAGGGCTACCTGCTATTGGAGCCGCAATAGCAATGAATATTTTTGGTCATGGCGTTGCACTTTCTGGAGATTTTGTAATACAAGGTGCCCCTAAGCTGACTGCAGGTGGTGCCGGCATTCCAGTTGGAGATGTAATATCTGCATCCATTCCACTTGTAATATTTATGGGTGTTTTAACAACTATACTCTCTTTTGTATTTCTAAGAAGGGATATGAAGAATGGAAGCCTAGTATTAACAGAAGAAGACTTCAAGCATACAGAAAAAGAAGATATGGAATTTGAAAAATTGTTAACATCAAGTACTAAAAAGATATTTGCTGTATTCGTTAGCATTATGTTTGCTCTTGATATTTATCTTATGTATAAGCTCAATTTACAGGGAGGCGATGCTAGTGCATTGATAGGTGGTACTGCGCTGGTAGTTATGACTATAATTACCATATATGTAGTTAAAAAAGATGCTTCCTCCCATATGATATCTTATATAGTTGAAGGCTTATTATTTGGATTTAAAGTATTTGGTCCTGTTATTCCTATAGCAGCTTTCTTTTATTTAGGTGACGCAGGATTTATAAAAATATTTGGTGAGGTTTTACCAAAATCTTCAACAGGTTTAGTAAATGATTTAGGACTAGCACTGGCAAATACTGTTCCCGTCAATGCACCTGTTGGAGCTGTAACATTAACTTCAGTTGGTATAATTACTGGACTTGATGGTTCTGGATTCTCTGGAATATCTCTGGCTGGTTCTGTAGCTAAGATATTTGGTATTGCGTTAGGTAAAAGCACCGCTACTTTAACTGCCTTAGGTCAGCTAGGTGCAATATGGGTTGGTGGGGGAACAATAATTCCTTGGGCAATCTTACCTGTTGCTGCAATATGTAAAATAGATCCATTTGAGCTAGCAAGAAGAAATTTGAAACCTGTTGCCATAGGTCTTATAGCTACTACAATATTTGCAATGTTCCTTCTATAAGCTATAATTAAAAACTCTAAGTTTTTTAATTATTAATTAAAAAATAGCTAAGAACTAGG
>NZ_JMFY01000061.1:0-11354 GCF_000765165.1 Clostridium sp. HMP27
CACCTACTATTAAATATTTTTCACTCATGCTTATACCTCCATCTTACATTGGTCTATAATATCTATGGCCGTGTTACATTTTATAAAAAAGTTATGAAGATACGATGAAGATGAATGTAATTGTAAAATTTGTTAATTTTATGGTAAATTTACCTATATTAACTTTTATTAAACCTTAGAATATTTATTATACAAAAAATAAACACAATGCCTAGATATGATTCTAGACATTGTGTTTCAAGAAATGTATTATGGTTTTATTTAAAAACCACCCATCATGTTATTGTAATTGCCACTGTTTACATCACTACCTTGTATGCTTCTCATTGAGTTATGCATTTGAATCATACCTTCTCTACCTATTGATTTCATCATTTGTCCCATGTACCCATAACCATTATTATTCATGATTTCAATCATTTTATCATAATTCTCTTGTGATAGATTATTCATGTAATTTGTCATTGCATCATAATTTCTAGTCTGCATATATCTAGCTGCATCTTTAAAACCATTGTCTTTCATGATTTTGACCATATCCTGATACGTATCCTTTGCTGGGGTATTAGCGCTATTTTTGTTATAGTTTGTATTGTCATTAGTACTAATTTTCTTTACAGTATTCTTTGTTTTTGGATAACCACTTTCTACAGATATTTGACTTGTGTTAATGCTATTTTCTTTTACTGCAACTTGTTGATTTTCTTTAAAACCATTATCATTAATATCACTTGCAAAGACAACTCCCGCTATTACTCCTACTGAAATCACCGCTGCACCTAATATAGCTAATATTTTATTCTTCATAACATTTCCTCCTATTTCATCTTTCATTCTTTAATCAAATTATAAATTGTAAATTTGAAGGAAATATGAAGAATATAACCTTACTAACAAATTCATTATTTAACATATCACTATAAGTGTTTCTCCATGCTTTCTACATATTTTATTAATATAATATAACTAGTGAAAGGAGGTTGAAAGTTATGATGTTTCTACCAATGGTTACTTTACTTATTTTCATGTTTCTTTATTTAAGCACTTTTGAGGATCAAAATAATCTAACTTATAGTAAAGTTAGACAATCAAATAACGCCTTGAGTATTTTAGATAGAAGATTTGCTGAAGGAACCATAAGTAAAGATGAATACTTAAGAATAAGATCCTTGTTAAAATGATTATAAATTTATAACTGTAATATATTTAAAACATGCATATAGATAACATTCAGAAACCATTTCGATTATTTTTTAACATGCTAATAAAGGGATGCACTAAAAACAGTGCATCCCTTTATATTGTTTAGAGACATATTTGCATGTATCATTTTCTTTACAATAATGTAACATGAAATATTATTTCATCATATAATTGAAATAGATAGTATCTTTAGGAGGATAAAATGTACAATAATATAAAAGAGGTTTGTCCCCTTACATCAAATACCACAAGGGTTTGTAGTTCTACTTCTGTGGATGCATCAGTTGGTGTATCTAAAATTGTTTTTACACATATGAAGCCTAACGCTGTAATTTTAGTTAATAAAAATAAAGTTTTTGATGCAATAGCCGCTGCGGCATTAGTTCATATGCCTATCGATGCTTCAATTTTATTTACAGATGGCAATAGGTTAAGCAAGGAAACATTAATTGAAATAAGACGTTTATGCCCTAAAGGCTACAAAGGAATACATGTAATATTGGTTGGTAATATTTCCAATAACATAGCTATAGAACTAAATCATTATGGTTTAAAAACCTATGGTATATCTGGCCGTAACTCCTATGAAACTGCATGTAAAATACCTAGTATAAGAAAAGACTTTGAAAATATACTTATAGTATCTGGTGAAAATTTTTCTGAGGGCATAATGACTCCTTATTGGAGTGCTCATCATGGTGATCCTATACTTTATGTAAAGAAGGATAGTATTCCTCATTGTACAATAGAGTCTATTAAAAAAATGCATGATATTAATGTTTATATTGTAGGTTCATCAAAAACAATATCAAAGGCTGTTGAAGAAGATTTAGGTAAGCTAGATAATATAAAAAACTTAACTAGAATTGATGGTGAAAATCCTTACGAGATTGCAGTGAATTTTGCTAAATATAAAAATCCTAAAACTGAATTTGGTTGGGGTAGAAATTATGTAGATGGTCATGCATTTACCTTTGGTACCCTAAGTCATCCTATGGATACATTAGCTGGAATGCTATTTGCTCACATGGGTAAGCATACACCTCTTCTTTTAATAGGTGATAATGCTGTACCTCCTGTAGTACAAAAGTATATAAAGTCAATTAAACCTATTCCACCGAAAGACATGCCTCGTCCTCCATTTATGCATGGATTTATTATAGGTGATACAGCACATATTACTTATACTTCACAAGTAAAAATTGAAGAGATCCTTTCTACTGATCATGAAATGATGGAAATGAATAATATGAGTAATATGAGTCACCATGTTAATGAAGCTGAAAACTTGTCACATTCAAAAATTACATGCAGATTTTGTGATATAACAGATATATTTGATTAAAAAATAAACATCAGAACTATGAAGTGTAAACTCTTAGATCTGATGTTTATTTATATTTATAATTTTATTTACAATACTTTAACTATTGACTTAAATAATTATCTCTCACCTTTTCTAAATCAGCAGTATTTAAGTTATCTACTACTTCAATTATTCCTAAGATGAAATCCTCTTTAACTATTGCATATCCACCAACTTTTTTAGGACTAAATTCTATCTCATTTACACCCTTTTTAGCATTAAATGAAGTAATTTCATTGCCTGTATTTGAATCTACAATGCGATATTTACCTTCCACATTATCAAAGTCATTTAAATCAAAGGTTAGCTTAGTTTTAGCAGTATTTCCTGTAACAACTATTAATGGCTGCAATTCATAACCAATACCTTTGAATTTTGCACTTTGGTAGTTTCCAATAGATGAAGCTTTATTAATTAATGTATCAGTTGGAACCTTTGTTATATCATCACCATAAATGCTTTGTGCTGAAGATGTTCCTTCAGAATCCTCATCTAATGGAACTGCACAGCAACTTGGACCTGTGCTTGGAGGTGGAATGGAAGCATCTGTTTTTGCTGTATCCACTGTTTCAAGATTATCTACAACCTTTATTACTCCTCTTATCATTCCCATCCAGCAGCTGAAATTTATATCCTTATCTCTTGGAGTAAATTCTACAATATTTTCACCTTTTTTAATTTTTTGTTCAACTCCTACAGATGATGCCACAATAGCATTATTACAAGAATTTAATTGTTCACCATTGATTATCCACTTTACTGGCATTCCCTTTTGTACATAAAATGCATTAGGAGTATATCCATTGTTATTTGCAGTCATCCTTATAACCTGTACTCCATTTTCAACAGTAGCTTTAGCTATATTTCCACTAGCTGAAGCTGAAGAACTTCCGCCAAGTAAGCTTTGTACTTTACTAGCTACCATTGGCATTGGATTAATATTTATACCTGCTAGTGCAAAACCTCTATTTCCCATAATAAAGCCAAGAACTATAATAAGAACACCACTAAATTTAAGAATTTTCTTTGTATAACCTTTACTTAAAAGCCCTGAAACAGCGCCAAATGTAAGCATTAGTGGTACCGTACCAATTGCAAACATAAACATTGATAAAGCACCTTTTGCAGCACTTCCTGTTCCTAAAGCAAAAAGCTGCATAGTTTGAAGAGGGCCACAAGGCATAAGCCCATTTAAAATTCCTACTATAAAAGGAGAACCAGATTTATTTTTAGTTTTACACGATATGTGAGGTAGCTTAATATTAAACTTTCTAAATGCGCTAAATCCAGCCATATTAAATCCCATCATAATCATAAATATACCAGCAAATATTTGAAGCCCTGCTTTTGCAGTAATTGAAATAGAAAATACAGATCCTAGTGCACCAATTATTCCACCTAAGATAGTATACGATAAAACTCTTCCCAAATTATATAAAAGTGCTGGCTGTATAGCTTCAAATTTATTATTGCTTTCTTTTGATAAACTTTGTGATAGCATGATTCCACCACACATACCTACGCAGTGAATAGAAGTAAGAATACCCACCACAAAAAGAACTGCATAAGAAGCATTAGTAAGTTTTGACTCCATATCAAAACCACTTGTTTTCATACCAAGCATAATTACAGGTGCTACTAATATAAAAACTCCCATGAATTTGTAGTCATTAGAGCTTTCTGTACTGTACCCAGCACTTTTTATAGCAGCTTTTATTTTACTTGAATCACAAAGTTCATTATCATATTCAACTTTAGCAAATTGCCCCACATAACTTGCTTTTACGCTTAATATTCCATCCAATTTTTTAATGGCTTTTTCTACTCTGTTTTCACAAGATGCACAGGTCATATCATACACCTTATACTTTTCTCTTACAATACTCATAAATTCCCTCCTAGTATGTATTCATAATATAAAGTAACTCTTACTTTATATTTCATAACGATAAAATAAATTACTATTTTGCTTTTAACATATCAAATTCATTTTTAAAACTTAAGATTATTTTATGAGTATAGTATATAGAAAATATATGTTGATTGTATGAAGACAAAAACTATAAAAGAGCTTTGATAAAATTAATTATCAAAGCTCTTTATTATATTTATAATACTTCTATACCTACAACTTCATATCCTGCATCATCTATAGCAAATCTTATATCTTCATCTTTTACTTCTACAGATGTTTCAATTATTGCTGTTTTAGCATCCAAATTTACATCTACACTAGTTACTCCGTTAAGTTCATTTAATGCCTCCTTAACATGATTAACACAATGTCCACAGCTCATTCCTTCAACTAATATTTTCTTTTTCATTTTGTATTCCTCCTAAAAATATATATTTAAATGTTTTAAGCTAACTTAATAGGAAACTCCTTCTCGTTCCTCAAATGATAAAGTGACTCACATCAAATCATAGATTTGAGTTCCCTACTTAGCTGGCTTAAATCCCTTTAGTCTTAATGCATTAGCGAGTACTGATACAGAACTAAGACTCATAGCAGCTGCTGCAATAATTGGATTTAAAAGTGGTCCACCAAAGATGTACAGTATTCCCATTGCTACAGGTATACCTAAAGTATTGTATCCAAATGCCCAAAATAAGTTTTCTTTAATATTTAATATAGTTTTCTTACTTAATTGTATTGCAGTTGGTACATCCATCAAGTCACTTCTCATAAGAACTATATCTGCTGATTCCATAGCTACATCTGTACCTGAACCTATAGCTATACCAATATCTGCTTGTGCTAGTGCTGGAGCATCATTTATACCATCACCAACCATAGCAACCTTCTTACCTTCTGCTTGAAGCTTCTTAACTTCATTAGCCTTATCTTGAGGAAGAACTTCTGCTAGTATTCTATCTATTCCCACTTGTTTAGCTATGGCTTCTGCTGTTCGTTTATTATCTCCTGTTATCATCGCTACTTCAATTCCCATTTCATGAAGCTTTTCTATTGCTCTTTTACTGTTTTCTTTAACAGTATCAGCAACAGCAATGATACCTACCATCTTTCCATCAATACTCACATACATTGGAGTTTTACCTTCTCCAGCTAGCTTATGAGAAGTTTCCTCTAGATTTTCTAAGGATATATTACTTTCCACCATAAGTTTTCTGTTTCCAAGTAAAATATCTTTTCCATCTATTTTAACTTCAATTCCATGGCCAGGAATAGCCTTAAAGAAATCAAGTTTTTTAAAATCTAGTCCCTTTTCCTCAGCACCTTTTACAATAGCCTCGCCAAGAGGATGCTCTGATCCCTTTTCTGCTGATGCAGCTAATTGCAATAAATAATCCTGTGTTATATCATTTGTAACAACTACATCTGTAACCTTTGGCTTACCTTCTGTAATGGTACCAGTCTTATCAAATACTATTGTTTTTACTTTATGAGCAGTCTCTAAAGCAACACCACTCTTTATCAGCACACCATATTCCGCACCTTTCCCCGTTCCAACCATTATTGCTGTTGGAGTTGCAAGGCCTAGTGCACAAGGACAAGCAATTACCAGAACTGATATAAATATAGTAAGAGCAAATACCCCTGTTTCCCCAGACATATACCAAGCAAAAGCTGAAATAACTGCAATCACCATAACTACTGGAACAAAGTAACCTGAAATTATATCAGCTAATTTCGCAATTGGCGCCTTAGAGCCCTGTGCGTCTTCTACTAGTTTTATAATTTGAGCTAAAGCTGTATCTTTACCAACCTTTGTGGCTCTATATTTTATAGTACCATTTTTATTAATACTTGCACCGATAATCTTATCTCCAGTATTTTTTTCTACAGGTATACTTTCCCCTGTTAACATAGATTCATCTACTGATGTAGTACCTTCTACTACTTCACCATCCACAGGCATCTTCTCTCCTGGCTTAACTACAATTATATCTCCTACTTCAACTTCTTCTATAGGAGTTTCAAGCTCTTTTCCATCTCTAATAATAATAGCTGTTTTAGGAGCAAGCCCCATAAGCTTTTTTATAGCCTCAGAGGTTTTACCCTTGGTAACTGATTCTAAATACTTACCAAGCGTTATAAGTGTTATAATAACTGCCGCTGACTCAAAGTATAAATCATATGCATAATCTACATTACCACTAAAAATCTGTACTATAGCAAATATTCCATATAAGAACGCCGCACTGGTACCCATGGCAATTAGAGAATCCATGTTAGGACTTCTCCTAAATAAGGATTTAAATCCTACTGTAAAGAATTTATAGCCCGCAGCCATAACAGGTATAACGAGTACTAACTGTACTATTGCAAAGGTCCTAGGATTTACCATAGGGTCTATAACTTCTGGAAGTTTAAATCCAATAGGTCCCCCGAACATATGTCCCATGGTTATAACAAGTAATGGTACTGAAAATATTGCTGCTATAACAAACTTTTTCCATAATAATTTTATTTCTTTTTCTTTTCTCTCTTTATCTGCATCTACATTGGTTTCTTCTTCTACAGCTTTGTAACCTGCCTTTTCTATTACTTTTCTTATATCTGAAACTCTAACCTTTGAAGAATCATAACTTATATTTAAATTTTCTGTTGCAAAGTTTACATTAGATTCTATAACACCATCCAACTTTTTTGTTACTCTTTCAACTGTTTTAGCACAAGCTGCACAAGTCATTCCCTGAATCTTTAATGTCTTTGTACTAGATTCAGTTTTAGCTTTATAACCTGCTTTTTCAATAGCTGCTTGAATGTCTTCAATAGATACCCTTGCCTCATCGAAGCTAACGTTTAATTTCTCTGTAGCAAAGTTTACATTTGCATCAGTAACGCCTTGTAACTTTTTAGATGCTCTTTCTACAGCTTTAGCACAAGCTGCACAGGTCATTCCTTCTATTTTAAGAACTTTATTCAATATATTCACCTCTTTTTAATTACTTCTTATTGGTATCAGTTCCTTTAGTAGCATTGTTAGATTTATTTAAATCACAACAATCTAATTTACCATTACCAAAAGATTTGCTATTTTGATCAGCAATTTTTTTTATAAGATTCTTAAAAAAATTTTTCATATCATACATCTCCTTTAATATTACTTTTGAATGAGTTTTTCTAAGATACCCATTATTTCATCAACTTTTTCTTCTCCGCTGTCATGTATAAAGGCATGCTTTACACAATGATTTAAGTGCTGTTTTAATATCAGCATATTTGCCCTCTTTAATAAAGCTTGGGAAGCTATTATTTGATTAGATATATCTACACAGTACCTATCTTGCTCTAGCATCTTTATAATCCCTTCAATTTGACCCTTTGCAGTTTTTAACGATGCCAAAGCTTTCATTTTCTCTTGATTCATTATTTTCCTCCTTTCGAGTGAAGGTAATCCATTATATTCATTTAACCTCTCCACCCATTGGGGGTGCACTGTACCAAAATAAAAAATCATTATTTACTTATATTATATATTTTCACTATTTGATCTGGATTTTCTCCCATCCCCATATTATCTTTGCTTGCTTCTCTAAATACCCATCCACTTCCCTCAAGTTTATTAACATCTAGTCCTGCTTTTATAAGTGGTTCTGCTTTAAGCACAAATATCATATCAGCATCGTTTAATCCTAATTTTTCTGTCCATTGTACCTCATTGCCTTCTCCAATAATTAGTCTATAATGCTTTTGATCTTCATGATATTTTACAATATTAGTATTTGATTTTAATAATCTTCTCATAGAGTCTTCTGATCCATTAGAAGCTTCTTTTTTATCACTTACATTGTATGGCTTAATTAATCTATTAGGTAAACTTTCTCCCTTATCATCTTTAGCAGCAGGTTCATATAACCATTCACTCTTATCAAGCTTGTTGACATCCAATCCTGCTTTTATCAGAGGATCTGCTAACATTACCATGGCGAAGTCTGCTTTATTAGCTGACATATCTTTGCTCCATTCAAATTTTTCTCCTGTTGGAAGCTTAAATCCCCAGTGCTGTAACTCACTATGGAAACCTTTATTTTCTGGATAAGCCTTTACAATTTCATTAAAAGCTTTAAGCGCATTATCTGATTCTTTGTTCCCCGTTATCGTTCTGCTGCATCCTGCAAAGGATATAACTAAAGCTGAGGAAGCAAGTATAGCTATTATTTTCTTTGTCTTTTTCATATAATTACAACTCCTTATATGTTTTCTTGCCTTTAGGTACATATTACTTAAATCCTATGAAGACCATATGAAGATTTTTAATAATAACTTAAAATTTATACTATAATTATTTTTTATCATCTCAAACACTTTTTCTTTTCTTCATCTCATCTACATAATTCGATAATATAATATGAATATAGTAAGTTAATCAATAACCATCCTTATTGATTGATAGCTTTTATATGAGTAAATTCCCCAAATAATTTACTGTTAATACTTATTACAAAAGTAGAAGTCTGTTTCCCCAAACAGACTTCTATTTTTATTTTAATTGTTTTTATGAATTTTTACATTAAAAAACTTTGATAAATTTAATTATCAAAGTTTTTTTAATTACTTATACAATCATTATTTAAAATTTATTAAATGCAACCTTGAAAGTAGCTCCTCTTCCTTCTTCACTTTTGACGTCTATATTTCCTGAATGAAGCTGTATTATGTTCTTAACAATAGTTAATCCTATTCCGCTCCCTTCAATTTCATTTCTACTCTTATCTCCTCTGTACAGTCTTTCGAAAATGAACGCTAAATCTTCTTTTTTGATTCCAATACCATTATCTTTAATTTCTACTATAACATTTTTATTATGTGTATATAGGCTAACCCATATATCTCCCTGTTCTTCTGTAAATTTCAATGCATTAGATATTAAATTTATAAATACTTGTTTTAATTTATCTTTATCTCCAGTTATATCATAACTTTTATTAGATTCTATATGATAATGAAGCCTAATGCCCTTATTCTCTGCTGCCATATAAAAATCTTCACAAATGTCACTCATCAATTGATCTAAATATACTCTTTGGAAATTAAGCTTTATACTTTCAGTTTCAAATTCTTTTAGAGTATTTAAATTATTTAGTAAGCTTCCAAATCTTATCACTTCTTCATTAAGATAATTTAATCTCTCTTCTGTAACTGGAAAAACCCCATCTATCATTGCTTCTAGATTGTTTTGCAGTACGTTCAAAGGTGTTCTTATTTCATGAGATATGTCAGATACTAATCTCTTTCTAAGCACGTCTTGATATTTTAATTTTTCAGCTAATATGTTAACACTTCTTCTTAGGTTTTCCAATTCCTTAATGTTACTTTGAGTATTAGAAATTGCATTAAAATTGCCCTCAGATAATTTTACAGACATATTAGCAACTTCTTTAATTGGACTAGAGAATTGCTTTGAAAAATAAAGACTTAATATAATTATAATAGATAGAGTCACAAGCCCGCTGATAATAATGCTTTTATTTATAGAAGTTTTAAAGTTTATATCTTCTTCGGATAATAATACGGATGAGTATTGACCAATATCCACATAACCGACTAATTTACCATTAACTATAATTTCAAATCTTTTAGAATTGTATACTCCATTATCTTTTACTATCATAGTGTTTAAGTGAGAAGTGTTTTTGATTAAATCTGGCTCCATGCCCCATATAGGTTTTTTATTAATATCTAAAAGTGTTAAACAATAATTGCTCATATAAGCTTCATGCATTAGCTCCGACCCAGAATTATTTGACCATTTACCATCTCTTTTGTATATTTCCTGAAAGTAAGATACAATTCTCTCTTCTCTTTTATTTTGTATATCTAGCATGTATTGATTGAATTTATCGTTTATAGTTGCATTTACAAATACTGTGATCAAAAGTATTGCCCCAATGGAGCATGTAAAAAATAATATACTTAATCTTTTTCTAATGGTTTGCACTTAATTTTCACCACCAAACTTATATCCTACCTTCATAACAGTTATAACATACTTAGGATTTTTGGTATCCTCTTCTATCTTTTTTCTTATGTTTTTTATATGAACATCAATGGTTCTATCGTATCCATCAAAATCCACTCCAAATACTTTATCTATAAGCTGCTCTCTTGACAATACTCTACCCTTATTTACTATGAGAGTATACAATATATCGAATTCATTTGGAGTAAATGCCACTTCCTCTCCATTAATCTTTATGGTCCTTTTATCATAATCGACAATTAGTCTCCCATCGTTAAAGGTAAAACTTGAAGTTTCATTTTCTCCCTTTAATCTTCTAAATAATGCATTAACTCTTGCTGTTAATTCTCTAGGGCTAAATGGCTTAACTAGATATTCATCAGCACCAATATTTAATCCTTCAATTTTATTATCTAGACTTCCTTTTGCAGTAAGCATAAAAATATGCACATCGGATTTCTCCCTTATTATTTTACATATTTCTTCCCCACTAATGTCTGGAAGCATTAGGTCCAGTATAACTAGTTTAAAATCCATAGAATTAAATAGTTCTATACCCTTTAGTCCTTTTGTGGTGCATTGAACATTATATCCACCTTTCTCCAAATAAGCCTTCAATACTTCTGATACACTTTCTTCATCTTCAATTATTAAAATGTTATTCATATTTCACCTCTTATTTTATTTAATTTGTATATTACTGTATAAATTAATCTTTAACAATTATGTTTACTATTATAAAACTTTATCAATTTCTTTTAAAGATATTATGAAGACTTTATAAATTGAAAATTATCTTCACTTTCTTTTTACAAAATATCTTAACTTAAAACCATATAATAAAATAATAAATGCAT
>NZ_JMFY01000062.1:0-13363 GCF_000765165.1 Clostridium sp. HMP27
ACATCAAGTATACTTGATGTGCTCTTTTAGATTTTAAGTAACTTTAATCTTACTTTATTATAGCTATTGCACCTATTGACCTTCCGTCTAATTCTGCAATTCATATATTTTCTTTAGTTTTATCGTGAAGTTCATTCAATTTAGTCACATAAATTTCTATATAATCATAAAATTGCGAAGTGGATCCCTACTCAATTTTGTATAAATCTCTATGACACCTTATAATATACGATTTAGTGCAATAAACCCCGAATATATATGCAAAAAATATTAATATTTATTCTGAAGCTATTGCATTATTATCCGGATTTATGTATAATTATTAAAAACGCAGAATAAGTATATATTATGTTTAAATTGAAATTTGCTTATATACCAATGTGTAGAAGCTTATGGGGTAATATTAGTAAGAATATAATATTAATGATTATGCAACAATTGGCATAGAAATGAGGTATATGTATGAAGGCGATACTCGTATTACAAGATGGTACCTATTTTATTGGGAACTCATATGGCGCAAAAGGAGACGGATTTGGAGAAGTTGTTTTTAATACCTGTATGACGGGATATCAAGAAATTCTTACGGATCCATCCTATAATGGTCAAATAGTTACAATGACTTATCCCCTAATTGGAAATTATGGATGTAATGATATTGATAAGGAGTCTATTAAACCTTATGTAGAGGGTTTTATTGTTAGAGAAGGCTGTGAGGAACCGAGCAATTGGAGATGCAGCATAGGAACAGAAGAATATCTTATAAAACACGGCATTGTAGGTATAAAAGATATAGATACAAGAGCACTCACAAAACATATTAGAAGTGTTGGTAGTATGTATGGAATAATCTCTACAGAATGCTTTGATATTGATAAACAAATTAATAATATTAAAGAAAAAGCATTGATTAAAAGAGAATTTGTGAAGGAAGTAAGTACTGAGGATATGTATAGAATTGAAGGCAAAGGAAAAAAGGTTGCTGTAATAGATTTTGGAATTAAGAAAAACATCTTAAGACATCTAGAAAACAGAGAATGTGATATTTATGTTTTTCCATCTCATTCCTTGCCGAAAGATATTTTATCCATAAACCCTGAAGGCATTCTCCTATCTAATGGGCCAGGAGACCCCAAGGATTTGGCTAGTGTTGTAGAGAATGTTAAAAAGCTTATTGGCAAAAGGCCAATTATGGGTATTTGTCTTGGACATCAGCTTTTGGGGACCTCCCTTGGAGGAAACACATATAAATTAAAATTTGGTCATCATGGAGGAAATCATCCTGTAAAAGATTTGAAAACAGGTAGAATATATATCACTTCACAAAATCATAGTTATGCTCTCGAAGAAAATATAAGCAATGAAGTTGAAATTACTCATATAAATGTTAATGATGGTACTGTTGAAGGTTTTAGGCATAAGAAGTATCAAATTTTAAGTATACAATATCACCCTGAAGCAGCTCCTGGTCCTCAGGATTCAGCTTATGTTTTTGATGAGTTTATTAAAATGATGGAGGTGCAGGACAATGCCTAAGAGAAAAGATATAAAAAAGGTTATGGTTATTGGGTCAGGTCCTATTATTATAGGACAGGCTGCGGAATTTGATTATTCTGGCACACAAGCCTGCAGATCATTAAAAGAGGAAGGCGTGGAGGTTGTCCTAATAAATAGTAATCCAGCAACTATTATGACCGATGTGGATGTAGCAGATAAAGTATATATAGAACCTATCACATTAGATTTCATAAAAAAGATTATTTATAAGGAAAAACCTGATGGTATACTAGCATCCATTGGAGGGCAAACAGCACTTAATATGGCAGTAGAACTTTCTGAGGATGGAATACTAGAAGAGCTTAATGTAAAACTTTTAGGTACAACGCTTGAATCTATACAAAGAGCAGAGGATAGAGAGTTATTTAAGGCAACAATGGAACAAGTAGGTGAAAAGGTAGCAGTTAGCAGTATAGTAACCACTTTAGAAGACGGATTGGATTTTGCAAATAAAGTAGGATTTCCAATAATTATTAGACCTGCATATACCTTAGGAGGGACTGGCGGAGGAATAGCTAATAATTTAGATGAGTTTAAAGATATTGCTAGCCGTGGTTTAAAACTAAGTATGATACATCAGATATTAGTAGAACAAAGTGTAGCTGGTTGGAAAGAAATTGAATATGAGATCATGAGAGATAATGCAGATAATTGTATTGTAATATGTAATATGGAAAACTTTGACCCAGTAGGTGTCCATACAGGAGATAGTATAGTAGTGGCGCCTAGTCAAACCTTAAGTGATGTTGAGTACCAAATGCTTAGATCTGCATCTATAAAAATAATTCGTGCTCTTAAGATTAATGGAGGATGTAATATACAGTTTGCATTAAATCCAAATAGTATGGAGTATGTAGTTATAGAGGTAAATCCTAGAGTAAGTAGATCTAGCGCATTAGCTTCTAAGGCAACAGGCTACCCAATTGCCAGGGTTACGGCTAAAATTGCTCTAGGTTTAAATCTTGATGAAATAAAAAACTCTATTACTGAAAATACTTATGCTTGTTTTGAACCTGCACTGGACTATGTAGTAACTAAAGTGCCAAGATGGCCTTTTGATAAATTTGGAGATGCAAATCGTGCACTTGGAACTCAAATGAAAGCCACAGGTGAAGTTATGGCAATTGGAAGAAATTTTGAGGAATCCCTTCTAAAAGCAATAGATTCATTAGATGTAAAACTAGATTATCAGTTAGGACTAGAGCTTTTTGAAGATAAGTCCATAGATGAGCTTATAGAGTTTATCAAAGAGCAAAGTGATGAAAGAATATTTGCCATATCAAAAGCCCTTCAAAAGGGAGTATCTGTAGAAGAAATCATTAATATAACTAAGATAGATTATTTCTTTATTAAAAAGCTTCAGAAGATAGTAACTTTAGCTGAAGAAATAAAAAGTAATAGTATTGATGAAATGGATTATGAACTCATGAATAGAGCAAAAAAAGTTGGTTTTGGAGATTCATATATTGGGAATTTACTTAACGTATCTACAGAAGAAGTTACTAAAAAAAGAAAAGAGTTTAATCTTCATCCGGTATACAAGATGGTAGATACTTGTGCAGGAGAATTTGAAGCTACTACACCATATTATTATTCAACATATGAAGAAAAGAACGATGCACAGGTAAGTGGTAGGGACAAAGTTATAGTAATAGGCTCAGGACCTATAAGGATAGGACAAGGAATTGAATTTGATTATTGTAGTGTTCATTCAGTACAAACGCTTAAAGAAAAAGGTATAGAATCAATAATTATAAATAACAATCCAGAAACGGTAAGTACTGATTTTGACATTTCTGATGGATTATATTTTGAGCCGCTTACAAGTGAAAGTGTACTAGATATTATCGAAAGAGAAAAGCCAATGGGAGTAATAGTACAGTTTGGAGGGCAGACAGCCATAAATCTTGCAGCTTCACTTCAAAAAGCTGGTGTTAAGATTTTAGGTACTGACCTAGAAAGTATAGATATGGCTGAGGATAGGGAAAAGTTTCTTAAGTTGCTTGAAAGTCTTGATATACCAATACCAAATGGAAGTACTGCCCATTGTGTACAAGATGCATTAAGTATAGCAAATAAAATCGGATATCCAGTATTAGTAAGGCCCTCTTATGTAATAGGAGGAAGAGCTATGGAAATAGTATATAGCGATAAAGAAATGGAAGAATATATGAAACTTGCAGTGAATGCTTCCAAGGAGCACCCAGTGCTTATAGATAAATATATAATGGGAAAAGAAGTAGAGGTAGATGGGATTTCAGATGGAGAGAATGTTTTAATACCTGGAATAATGGAGCATATAGAAAGAGCAGGGGTACATTCAGGTGACAGCATTTCAGTATACCCTCCAATAACCTTAAGTAAAGATACTAAGGAAGTAATTGTAGATTACACCATAAGATTAGCACAGGCATTAAAAATAAAGGGACTATTTAATATCCAGTTTGTTATAGATGAAGAAGATAAGGTTCAAATCATAGAAGTAAATCCAAGAGCTAGCAGAACAGTACCAATACTTACAAAGGTTACTGGTATACCTATGGTTAAACTGGCTACTGATATTATTTTAGGGAATAACTTAGAGAATATGGGGTATACACCAGGCCTGGCAGAGGAAAGCTCTTTAGTAGCTGTAAAGGTTCCTGTATTTTCATTCTCGAAGCTTACTATGGTAGATACTTTCTTAGGTCCTGAAATGAAATCTACTGGAGAAGTAATGGGTGTTGATAAAAGTTTAGGAAAAGCATTATATAAGGGACTCTTAGCTTCGGGTGTAAAAATTTTAAAAGAAGGGAATGTACTTTTGTCTATAGCTGAAAGAGATAAGGAAGAGAGCTTACAGCTTTCAATGAAGCTATTGAAATTAGGATATAAGGTGTTTGCAACAGAAAATACTTATACTTACTTAAAGGAACAAGATATAGATGTTGCTTTAATACCAATGAAAGAAGTTAGTGAGCAGATTAAAGAATCTAAACTTCAAATGATAATAAATACTCCTACTAAGGGAAAGATAAGTTCCAGAGAAGGTTTTCTACTTAGACGAACTGCTATGGAATATAACTTGCCATGTATAACATCTCTAGATACTGTGAGTGCAATTATAAAGGCTTTAAGCAGTTTTGATGAGAAGGATGAAGTTGAAATATATTCGTTAGATCAATATTAAGATAATTAAAGGGGATGGGAAAATGAAGCATTTATTGAGCTTAAAAGATTTAACTACAGAAGAAATTTTCAATATACTTGAGATGGCTAAAAAACTAAAATATGAACTCCAAAATGACATAGAGCATAAGATTTTAAAAGGAAAGACCTTGGGTATGATTTTTACCAAGTCATCTACTAGAACAAGAGTTTCTTTTGAGGTTGGAATGGTTCAGTTAGGTGGATACCCATTATTTTTAAGTTCTCAAGATATACAGCTTGGTAGAGGGGAAACTATTGAAGATACAGCTAAAGTGCTTTCAAGATATGTGGATGGAATTATGATAAGAACTTATAAACAAAGTGACGTAGAGGATCTTGCAAAGTATGGAACGGTACCTGTAATAAATGGATTAACTGATTCGTTTCATCCATGTCAGGTTTTAGCAGATCTTTTAACTATATATGAAAGTAAGTCAAAGCTTGATGGACTTAAACTTGCGTATGTAGGTGATGGAAATAATATTGCACATTCACTTCTTTACGGCTGCAGTAAGGTTGGAATGGATATATCAATTGCTACACCTAAGGGATATGAATGTAATGATGAGATAGTCAAAAGCGCAAAGGAAGATGCTAAGCTTACAGGAGTAAATATAACAATTACAGAAGATCCTATAGAGGCAGTAAAGGATGCAGACGTAGTTTATACCGATACATGGGTAAGTATGGGCCAGGAAGAAGAGAAACAGAAAAGAATAGAGATATTTAAACCTTATCAGGTAAATGGTGAGCTCTTTTCCATGGCGAAGAAAGATGCAATATTTCTTCATTGCCTTCCTGCATACAGGGGTTATGAGGTAACTTCAGAGGTTATTGATGGCCCACAATCTCTTGTATTTGATGAAGCAGAAAACAGATTGCATGTCCAAAAAGCAGTAATGGCATTATTACTATAAGAAATAGGTATCATTTGAAAAGCTAAGATCCAAAAAGGAGAGTTTATAACTCTCCTTTTTTATAAATATTAATTTAGCATTATGTATGGCATTATACAGAGTTTTATATTAAAATAGTACAAACTTAAAAATTTATTTATTCTTGCTATAAATAAAAGGAGGGCTATTATGTTTTCGAAAAAAATAGTAAACAATTTGGACAAAGCTTCTTGGATAAGGGCTATGTTTGAAGAGGGAGAAAAACTTTCTAAAAAATATGGGGCAGATAATATTTATGATTTTAGTCTTGGAAATCCTTATGCAGAACCTCCAGTAGAGGTTATGGAATCACTTAAGAAATATATATTAAATAGTGAAAAAGGGATTCACAGATATATGAACAATGCAGGATATCCAGAGGTTAGAGAAAAAATAGCAAAATCTCTACAAAAGCAAAGCAATATTGAACTCTCAGCTGATAATGTTGTAATGACAGTTGGTGCTGCAGGGGGATTGAACGTAGTTTTAAAGGCTATACTTAACAATGAAGAAGAGGTTATTGTTTTTGCACCATATTTCGTAGAATATAATTTTTATGTTGATAATCATGGAGGGAAAACAGTAGTTGTTTCTCCAGATAAATCTAATTTTGAGCCGAATTTAAGTGATTTTGAAAATAGTATTACTAAGAATACAAAAGCTTTAATCATTAACAATCCCAATAATCCAACTGGAGTTGTATATAGTGAGGAGAAGCTAAAGCATATTGCAGAAATTATAGAGAAAAAAGAAAGGGAATATGGGACAACTATATTTGTTATTTCAGATCAGCCCTATGGTGAAATAGTTTACGATGGAACTAAGGTGCTCAGTATGCTTTCAATTTTTAATAATGCAATTATAGTAAATTCATTTAGTAAGTCATTGGGGCTTGCAGGGGAGAGAATAGGGTATATTGCTGCAAGTAGCAAAATAAAAGATATAAACTTGCTTATGAATGCTTTAAGCTTCTGCAACCGTACACTTGGTTTTGTAAATGCCCCAGGATTATTTCAAAAAGTTGTTTGTGATTCTTTAGAAGCTAATATAGATATTGAAGAATACAAAAAGAGAAGAGATTTTTTATACGAAAATCTTACGAGAATAGGATTTGAATGCGTAAAGCCTCAAGGAGCTTTTTATCTTTTTCCTAAAGCACTTATAGATGATGATGTTGAATTTGTAAAGAGGGCGTTAAAATATAATTTGTTACTGGTACCAGGAAGTGGCTTTGGATGTCCAGGATATTTTAGAATTTCCTATTGTGTACAGTTTGATACGATTGAAAATTCTATTTCTGCTTTTGAGAAGTTAGCTAAAGAATTTAATGAAAATTAATAAGAAGAACTTACATTAGTTTAGAGAATAGTAATACCCCAATGCTTTGTAAGAGTATTGGGGTATTTGTATTATAATTATAGTTCTTTCATAACTGATTCAAGTATATTAAGAGCTTCATCAATTTCTTGTATTGTAACATTAAGAGGAGGAAGCAATCTTATAACATTAGTTCCTGCCGTTACTACAAGAAGACCTTTTTTAAAGCATAAATTCATAAATTCTTTTGGATTTGTGTTAATGCTTATTCCAATTAATAAACCCATGCCCTTTATTTCCTCTATGACATTATATTTATTTTTAAGTTCATTTAGCTTCTCTTTTATATATATTTCTTTTGAAGCTATTGTGGAAATAATTCCACCTTCAATTAGCTCGTTTAAAACAGCTAAAGAAACAGCGCAACCAAGAGGATTTCCGCCAAAGGTACTACCATGATCACCAGGTACTAAAGCTTTGGAAGCTTTCTCATTAGATATAAAAGCACCAATTGGGAAACCACCACCCAAGGCTTTGGCAATACATATAACATCTGGGATTACATTGAATTTTTTATATGCAAAAAGTTCTCCTAATCTTCCCATACCGCATTGTATTTCATCAAATATTAGTAAAGCATCATATTTATCGCATAAATTTCTAACTTCTTTCAAATAATCAGAATTTACAACATTTATGCCTCCTTCACCTTGAATGGGCTCTAAAATAATACCGCATACATTTTCGTTAAAGTTTTCATTTAAGTCATCTATATCATTAAAATTTATTTTCTTTACATTAGGAATTAAAGGCAAAAAATCCTTTTGATATTTTTCCTGACCGGTAATAGAAAGTGCGCCCATGGATCTACCGTGGAAAGAATTATCCATATATAAGAGGGTTGATTTATCAGTATTACCTGTTGATTTACCATATTTTCTTACTAGCTTAAAAGCGCCTTCGATTGCTTCAGTTCCGCTATTGCAAAAGAATACTTTTTCATGATCACAGTTATTTATTAATTTTTCAGAAAGCTGTGTATGCTTGGTGTTCCAATAGTAATTTGAGATATGCATCAATTGTTTACTTTGTTCTGTTATAGCTTTAATAATTGAAGGATGACTATGTCCTAAGCAATTTACTGCTACACCTGAAACAAAATCAATGTATTCATTTCCGTTAATATCGTAAATTTTACTGCCAATGCCTTTTTCAAAAGTAACGTCAAATCGTCCATAAGTATTCATTATATTATTTTTTGACATTTATATACACCTCTTCTTTATATAATTTTAGTTCCGCAATTTGTAGTTATACCATGTAATAAACTATGATTTTTTCTTCCATCCAATAAATGAACATTTTTTGCTCCTTTTTCTAATGCATTAGTACAACACTCCAATTTGGGAATCATTCCTCCATTAATAATACCAGTGCTTATTAATTCCTTAATTTCGGCAGCGGTAATAGAGCTTAGCAGTGTAGAAGAATCATTTATATCTGTGTATACTCCTTCGATATCTGTCATAATTATTAATTTATCTGCTTTCAAAGCACCGCTTATAGAAGCTGCTGCATAATCAGCATTAATGTTATAGCTGTTGCCATCTAAGTCACAACCAATTGGAGATACTACAGGAATATAATTTTTTTCAATTAAACTAAGTAATACAGTATCATTTATATTTACGACTTCACCGACAAAACCTAAGTCTATTTTTTCATCTTTTTCATAGATGTATTTCTTTTTAGCTTTAATTAGATTACTATCTTTACCACTTATACCAATAGCATTAGCACCTATTTTGCTTAAGCTTAATGATAAATTTTTATTAACATGCCCAGATAGCACCATTTCAACAATTTCCATAGTTGGTGCATCTGTAACCCTTAAGCCTTTAATGAATTTGCTAGTGATACCAATTTTGTTAAGCCACATTGAAATTTCAGGTCCACCACCATGAACTATTACAATATTGATACCTAGGTTACTTAAAGTTAACACATCTTGAAAAAAATCATGTTGAGCTGTTTGGTTGTCCATTATGCTGCCGCCATATTTAATTACAAAGGTTTTTCCAGTATATTTATTAAGATGTAATAAATTATTTGCATCTAAAAGATTATCTTGAGGATTCATAATATCACTCCATTCATAGTGTAATATGAGTATAATTATACAATCATATCTATAAAAATTCAATAACATATTGCATTTTTTATAAATTTATTGCATAATTATTCTTAAATAAAAAATTAATATGACTGAGGTGATAGTATGATTAATGTTGGTATAATGGGAGCAACTGGATATGCCGGAGAACAATTGGTATGGATACTTAATAATCATAAAGAAGTGAATATAAAGTTTTTAAGTTCTCATAATTATACAGATATGAATTATGATGAAATTTATAAAAATTATTATGGATTTTTAGATGAAGTTTGCGTTAGCACGGAAGAGGCATTTAATAGGTTAAATTTAATCCATGTGCTTTTTATAGCATTACCACATGGTAAGTCTTTTGAGATAACAAAAAAGGCTCTAGAGTTAGGAGTTAAGGTAATAGATTTAGGTGCTGACTTTAGATTAGATTCAGAAGAAGTGTATAAGAATTGGTATGGAATTAAGCATGAATATTCATCAGCATTAAAGGATTCAGTATATGGTTTATCCGAACTTAATAGAGAATGCATTAAAGAAACTAATATATTAGCAAACCCAGGCTGCTATCCTACAGCTAGCATATTAGCATTAGCACCTTTATTAAAACACAAGCTAATTGATTCCAGGACTATAATTATAGATGCAAAGTCAGGAGTATCTGGGGCTGGGAGAGCAGCGAAAATTGATTCACTTTTTGCAGAGTGCAACGAATCCATAAAGGCATATGGCATTGGAAGTCACAGACATACTCCGGAAATAGAACAAGAGCTAAGTAAAGTTTTTGGGGAAGATATAATGATATCTTTTACTCCTCATTTAGTTCCAATGAATCGTGGAATTTTAGCTACCTGTTATAGTAATCTGATAGATAAGTTATCAACAGAAGAATTAATCGATATATATATAGAATTTTATAAGGATGAATATTTTGTAAAGATAATTAATGGATCACCAGAAACTAGATGGGTAAGAGGATCAAATTTGTGCCATATTGGTATAAAGGTAGATCAGAGAACTAACAGAGTTATTGTAGTATCAGCTATAGATAATTTAGTAAAAGGAGCGGCTGGTCAAGCAGTTCAAAATATGAACATTATGTTTGATTTAAGAGAAACAACGGGATTAGAAGCTTTATCTATGGGATTATAATATAAAAAGTAATATATGGAGGAGATAATCATGAAAGTTATATACAATAAGACCATTACTGACGTACCTCATATCAAGGCAACAGGACTTCATATTGGACTTAGAAAAAATGAAAAAAAGGATTTATGTATAATTTATAGTGAAAAAAAGTCAGTGGCTGCTGCTGTATTCACAAAAAATAAAGTTAAAGCAGCTCCGCTCTTAGTAAATATGAACCACATTAATTCAAATAATACTCAAGCTATAGTAATAAATAGTGGTTATGCAAATGCTTGCACGGGTGCAAGTGGAGTTGAAGATGCCTATGAAATGGGAAGAGTTACAGCTAATTGTCTAGGATTATCTCCGGAGGAAGTATTAATTGCATCCACAGGTAGAATTGGAATACCATTACCTATGGATAAGATTATTCCAGGTATAAAAGCAGGATGCACAAAGCTTTCTTATGATGGTGGAAAAGAGGCAGAGGAAGCTATCATGACTACAGATACCTTTACAAAGAGTATATTTGTTGAGCTAGAAATAGATGGTGAATTAATATGTATTGGAGGTATTGCAAAGGGCTCAGGTATGGTTCATCCTGATATGGGAACAATCTTAAGTTTTATTGCTACAAATGTAAATATATCAAAATTAATGCTAACAAAGGCTCTAAAAGAAAGCGTTGTTGACTCGTACAATATGATATCAGTAGATGGAGATACAAGTACAAATGATATGGCTGTTGTATTATCAAATTGTACCGCTGGCAATAAAGTAATAGATGAGAAAAATGATGAATACTTTAAGTTTAAGGAAGCATTTGATTTTGTTAATAAAGAATTATCAAAGATGATAGCTAAGGATGGCGAAGGGGCTACAAAACTTATAGAAATAAATTTAAATAATGCTAGAACTATGGAAGATGCAAGGATTTGTGCCAAATCAGTTATATCTTCTAGCTTAGTAAAATCAGCTTTTTTTGGAAGTGATGCAAATTGGGGAAGAATTATGTGTTCTTTAGGGTATTCTGGTGCAGAGTTTGATCCTCAAAATGTAGATATAACTTTTAAAAATAATATAAATACCATTAAAATTGTGGAAAAAGGTTCTGGCACTATATTTAATAAGGAATTAGTAGAAAAAATTTTAAAAGAGGATTATATAAATATAATTATTGATCTAAATGATGGAATTTATAATTCAATTGCTTGGGGATGCGACTTAACTTATGACTATGTAAAGATTAATGGATACTATAGAGCATAGTGTATAAGCAAAATATAGGAATGAATTTAATATAGAGGAGCTAGTTTTTTTAAGCTAGTTCTTTTTAAATTTATAAAATAAATATGATATAATAATTTTATTATGGAAAAATTTACTTTTAGGGGATGATATTTTATGAAAAGAATTTTAAAAGAAAAATCAGTATTTAGTATGACAAAGGAAAATGAATGGGTAGAAAGTGCAAAAGATGGAGATATCGTAGCATTTGAAACCTTCGATTGTTATAAAAATCAAATTTGCAGTGAGAATCAAGAAAGAAGCAGCATTAATCCTAACTTTGGAAACCCTGCTACAGGACCGTTGTATATTGAAGGAGCAGAAGTATCTGATATTTTAAAAATAGAAATATTAGATATAAGAGTAGCTGAAGAAGGTACAATGAGAGTCAGACCTAATGTAGGTGCTTTAGGAGATGTAATTACTCATGATCAAATTAAAAAAGTACCTATTAAAGATGGAAAAGCCATATTTAATGAAAAAATAGAAATTCCTATAAATCCAATGATAGGGGTTATTGGAACTGCGCCAACGGAAGGCGAGATACACAATATGGTTCCAGATTATCATGGTGGAAATATGGATTGTAATAGAATAGTAAAAGGATCAATACTTTATCTTCCGGTAAATGTGAAGGGAGCACTATTATCTATTGGAGATCTTCATGCGGTAATGGGAGATGGTGAGGTTGCTATATGTGGACTTGAAATCCCGGGGGAAGTAGAAGTAAAGATAAATATAGTAAAAGGAAAAAAGATGCCTCTCCCTATGCTTATTCAAGGAGAAAATATAATGACTATAGCCTCAGCAAAAACTTTAGATGAAGCATCAAAGATATCAACTCATAATATGCATAAGTTTATGACTGAAAATTTAAATATAAATATCAATGAAGCTGCTATGCTTTTATCTCTTGTTGGTAACCTTAGAATTTGTCAAATTGTAGACCCTTTAAAAACTACAAGAATGGAAATGCCACTGTCTATTTTAGAAAAATATAATTTAAATTATTAGATTTTATGGTATCTAATGGATGAGTTCCCACCAATTTAATAGTGTATTAATTTTCAAATAGGTAATATTAATATTACAACAATGATTATTACTTAATACAACTTAAATTAAAGGAGGAATTTATCATGGCAAATAGAAGTAGTAACAAAGCATTAGTACCAGAAGCTAAAGAAGGTTTAAACAGATTTAAAATGGAAGCAGCTAATGAAGTAGGAGTTAATCTTAAACAAGGATATAACGGAGATCTAACTTCAAGAGAAGCAGGATCAGTAGGCGGACAGATGGTTAAGAAAATGGTAGAAGCTTACGAAAGCAATTTAAGATAGTTGATAAATAGAAAGGAGCTGAATTTCAGCTCCTTTTTATTTGCAGTCTGGATATAGAAAAATTTATCTAAAAAATTAAAAGATATAGTTGACATTGATTGATAAGTATGATAAATTGATAATAATAAATTTTTAGAAAATTACTATAAGTGAATATTTATAAAACAGTGATAGGGACAAGTAAACAATAGAAGGTTTAAAAGAGAGTGGGGAAAGGTGAAAGCCCATAAACTAAGACTATGTTGAAATTCACCCTTGAGTTGCAGGTTGAAATCTTAAGCAGACATCTCAAATCTATGATTTGTTGATGGTCGCTTGCTCCTTCCAAGCATGAGAAGGAGTTTTATGAGAGTAGGCTGTGCCGGCAAAATGCCGTTATTTAAATGAGATATAAATTTGGATGGTACCGCGAACAGACTTTTCGCTCCAGTGAGGAGATAAGT
>NZ_JMFY01000063.1:0-1006 GCF_000765165.1 Clostridium sp. HMP27
CTTGCTTATTTCTTTACCCAATAAAATAATTACAATAGAAACTGGTAACGCTATTAATGTATTAAATATATCTTTTTTACCGTTAACTATACTTGGGAATGCACCTGTTACATAATTTATAAAAAGAGCTGCTGCCTTTATTGAATACACTCCAAACAATAGCGCCATTCCTATATACATAAACAGGATCAAAATTGGAAGTTTCAACTTGCATTCAATTTTCGTTCCATGATCTATTGCTGCTAATTGCCCATATAAAATTCTATTAAATGAATTTCTCATATATTTGTCTCGATTTTCAATCCTAAATTCCCCTTTTCTGACCCAACCTACAAATCCTTCTCTTACAAAAATATTTGGATTAATAATTTCTTTTAATCGTGTTTCACAATTGTTGGCTTTTAACAATGTATAGAAGACATATTTCATTATTCCACTGATTCTCCTGACTTTATTAACTTAATACAACTTATATTTTACTTTCATAATTATGCTCTTACTAATTCAAGTCTTTGTACACATTTTCCTTATAGCATAGTTATTTTATATTTTTAAACTCTCAATTACCATTATGTAATATATTACAATTATACAAAGGACTTCTTTTAAATACTATAAGCATTTTATTCCAGAGTTATTTTACCCAGGTATCGAGTTCTTCGGTAAACCCTCTACACCTACTCCTTTAGGAAACTTCAAGATAATAAATAGAGCTGTTAATCCTGGTGGGCCTTTTGGAGTTAGATGGCTAGGTTTAAATAAACCAGGATACGGAATACATGGAACAAATAATCCAGCATCTATTGGAACAAGAGTATCTAATGGATGCATTAGAATGCAGAATAAAGATGTTTTGGAGCTTGCCAATACAGTTCCTATTGGAACTCCTGTACAAATTATTAATCAGTAGTTTTAAAATAGATGATTTTTATTATAGAAGTTTTTAATGTATGTGATGTTATAATAAAATATAAACTTCCTGCAGAATAAAATATAAGGTTCATAT
>NZ_JMFY01000064.1:0-11056 GCF_000765165.1 Clostridium sp. HMP27
CTTGCTTATTTCTTTACCCAACAAAATAATTACAATAGAGACTGGTAACGCTATTAATGCATTAAATATATCTTTTTTACTGTTAACTATACTTGGAAATGCACCTGTTACATAATTTATAAAAAGAGCTGCTGCCTTTATTGAATACACTCCAAACAATAGCGCCATTCCTATATACATAAATAGGATCAAAATTGGAAGTTTCCACGTACATTCAATTTTCGTTCCATCATCTATTTCTGATAATTGTCCATATAAAATCCGATTAGCTGAATTTCTCACATATTTATCTCGGCTTTCAATTCTAAATTCCCTTTTTCTAACCCATCCTACAAATCCTTCTCGAGGAAAAATATTGGGATTAATAATTTCTTTTAATCGTGCTTCACAATCGTTGGCTTTTAACAATGTATAGAAGACATATTTCATTATTCCACTGATTCTCCTGACTTTATTAACTTAATACAACTTATATGTTACCTTCATAATTATGGTCTTACTAATTTAAGTCTTTGTCCACATTTTTCTTATAGCATAGTTACTTTGTATTTTTAAACTCTCAAATGCCATTATGTAATATATTACAATTATACAAAGGACTTCTTTTAAATACTATAAGCATTTTATTCCAAAGTTATATTTACCCAGGTATCAGGTCATTCGGTAAACCCTCTACACCTACTCCTTTAGGAAACTTCAAGATAATAAATAGAGCTGTTAATCCTGGTGGGCCTTTTGGAGTTAGATGGCTAGGTTTAAATAAACCAGGATACGGAATACATGGAACAAATAATCCAGCATCTATTGGAACAAGAGTATCTAATGGATGTATTAGAATGCAGAATAAAGATGTTTTGGAGCTTGCCAATACAGTTCCTATTGGAACTCCAGTACAAATTATTAATCAGTAGTTTTTTATTAGGTGCTAGGATGATTTAAAATTACTACTTTTGAAGCTGGAATTATAGACCTTGAAGACCTTCAAGCAGCTAAAAAAAGAGTATCCCTTGAAATATTATTATTAAATGATCCGGCCAACATAAAGCTATGGTTAAAAGATAAAATTTATAGTATAGAAGTTTTTAATAAATCTGATGTTATAATAAAATATAAACTTCCTGTGGATTAAATAATAAAGATTCATAGTAATATAATAAGCTATATTGCTATGAATCTCACAAATTAAATTGGATTATAAAAATCCTTAACTCTAGAAAAATAAAACAAACTTATTTATAAATATAAAATCAACTAAGGAAATTCATTAGGAAGCCTTGTACGAGATTGTATATTTATTACCAAGTTCGCTTTGTGCCTTCTGTGCCAGTTTTATACCATTTTTATTATGCTGATGTGTTACTTCATAAATATACTCTGATTCGTCAATCACTGATTTGGAATACGCTTGTACCCAACTCATAAATTGGTATTTTAGTTTTTCAGTCAGAGGAATTTCTTCTAAATTAAGATTACAGCCACATTTTCCGCACCAAATTGGATCTGCACCAAGATCCACCTCAACCACTAAATCATAACTTTCTTCTTTACAAAAGCATTGCATAGAATTATACTCCTATCTAATTATAATATTATAGAATGTGACATAATTGTTATTATACTTTTTCTATAACTTTCTGTATCCATAAATAATAACTGCACCATTTTCTTCTTCATAAGGTATGCAATACTTTTCTAAGATATCTATAAACCTCTCTGTTTCATCAACAATTTCACCATCAACTAAGAGTCCTCTATTTTTAATATACCTTGGTCTAACTTTTACCCATTCTATGTTAAAGAACGGTAATAATAATTCATCATCCCAATTACCAGTATAGCAAACATCTTTATCAAATTGTTCTGGTTCATAAATATCAGTTACATACTTTATTTCATATGGAGGTAAAAATGGTAACTTCATTACAGAACTTTGCAATTCAAACCATTTGGTGTTATTCATAATAGAAGTCATACTTTTCTGTTCTACAATAGATATTACCTTTCTCTTCAATTTTTTTATCCTGAATTGCACCTCATTACTATGCATTTAATATTCACCACCTAACTATACTGGTTTTTATAAATTATTTAGTTCGTCATACAAGAATGTTGTGACACAATATATAATGTATATGCCTTTCAATAATCCTAAATCCTATTATCCTGTCTAAATTTATTTACGAGTGTCTTTAGTCCAAATTCACTAATATCTTCATTATTTTGATTTAAATATACCTCAATTCGGTAAATAAGATTATAAATCTGTTCTTTTTTTAGACTCATAAACCATTTTTCTTCTATAATTGAATATATAATTGGTTTAGCCTTCTCAATGCTCAACTTTTGGTCCTTTTTCAATAAACACTTATGTATTTTTCTTGCAATAAACTCATACTTTAAACCTACATACCAAATATGTTTCTCTTTCTTAATTATTATATAAATTAAAGCACCTATCATTGATGCAATAAAAATAAACAGAACCAATTCCATATACTAAAGCCTCCTATTAAGTCATCATATTTTACTGTTGTGATACAATATAACAATGAGACGAACTAATTAAATTTATTTTGCTTGGTGTAAAATTTCGATTTCACCATCTACAAATCCAATACCAACTGCCTGTAGTCCTTTAAGCATATTAGCATATTTCCCATCTTCAAGATATTTCCTTACTATTTTTGTTATAAAGTCAAGACCATCTTCCCAATCTTCAATATCATCAGTTCTTGGCATAAGAAATATATCTTCTCCTGTTGTAAATATCTCTTCACACGCCCAATCTTCATCTTCTTCATCAAATGTATCAGTCCCAATTAATTGAATATCGTAGGTTTGATTTGAACCTTCATACAAGTTGAAATTAACTGCAACAATATCTGAAGGGAGCTGTTCTAAATTACTATTTAACCATTTTGAAAAATCTTCATAATACAACATATGTATCTTCATTCCTTTTCCCATATAATTTATTTTGTTACGTCATATGTTGCAATGCTTCATGTATCAGAGTTTTACGATTAATAAATCCCATAGGAAAAAGGTGCAGCAACATAATTGTAATTTTAAAGCTCTTCTATCTTTACGCTAAATTGCGAATGACCACCCTTCCCAATCAATACTACCTCGTTGTTAGAAATCCACTTTAAATCACCAAAGTGCTTTCCAAACATCCACTCATCTGGCTTCTCCCGTACAACAACTTGTTTCTTTATTATTTGCTCATTCTTATCCGTAATAATAATACCAATATCGCAAGAATAGATATCATGGTCACAAAACACTTTAGCAATGTATTTTCTAGTGGGATTATGTTTTCGTTTCTTCCATATCCAGGTATTAATATAGTTTTCAGAGATAATTTGATTATAAGCCTCATCAAATATTGTTTTATCCCATCTTTCTTTTTCTACAATTTGTGTAATTGCCATTTTTATTAAATTAAGAGTTTTTCTCTTTTTTTCAAAGTCATCAAGTTTAAAAAAATCATCAACATTAAAAGCCACTTGCACTTTATATATCCCTAATACTGCACTAGGTTCCATAACCACATTAGGCACACACTCTATGTTTATCTTACTACATTTATCATTCCTGTAGCCCTTTAAACACCGCTCATAAAAAGAAGTAATATTTCTTGTCTCAAGTCTAAATTGGAAATATCTTTGCTGATAGTTTTTATTATAATCCTCTACGGTAATTTTATTTTGTTCTTCTTCATTCTTTCCAAGAAGCAAATCTTCAATCTCTTTACTTGGTGTATAACTTACATAAAATCTAATCTCCCTTAATACTGGCATTTTAACTTACCCCTTCTAGAATATAATGTGCGTGTATTCCTGAAACATCTTTGATTTGTTCTATTACTAAATCATTCTACGTATTTTTCATAAATGCTTATCTACCACAAAGTATTGTTAGGTCATACATTATAATTTTAACTTTCTAGTTATAGACCAAGGAATATGGTTATAATCCATGTGCTTTTTCAGTAATAAAATCCTTATAAAGCGAATTAGAAAATGTTTTAATTGCAGTTTGATCTGTGGAAAATTTAAAAGTTAAACTATGTTCTATTGAATCTCCATATATTGTTCCTAATATTGTTATATGACCTGTTTTATCTAAGTGAAATTGTATATTAGAACCATAACCAGTATCATATAATTCAACTTCATTTAGTTTAAAGTTATATAATTCTCTTATTTCCTTAATAAAAATAATAAAATCTTTGATATTATATTCAAATTCGCCAATACCTGAAAAGCTCCCTGAAATTACTTTAACGCTAAAAGTGGTATTATAGGGATTCCCATTACTGAAATCCTCGTAGGAAACTCTGATATTACTAATAATTAACTGCTCGTATGGGTTTCCTGTACTAATAGAGTATGTCTTCAAACTTATCACCTCTAAAAACTTGCATTATACTGGGGATTGACCATTAGGCATATCTATTTAACCTAGTTCTTCTATTCAAATATCCATTTTTCCTTCCAATTCATAATTACAGACAACCAATCTGCATTTTGATTCATAAAATTACTAGCAAATTCATATATTAAACTTTCGTGAGGCTCATTAACTAATTCTCTATAAACTTTTACAATATCTGAAACTTCAATACGTTCTTCTTGTCTCTCTTTCATCTTTTCACCTAAACAATATCTTCTTCTTAGCTCCACCACTAAATCATAAATCATATCAGCTTGCTTTTCTTCTTTATTGTCAGCATCTTTTTTATAGTTTAAAAATATCTTTAATGTGTCTGCCAAAATCATTAATTTAACACTTTGTCCATTCTGCAATTCAGGCATTCCTTTGACTTCATATTCTGTAATATGTAAACACCTTTTTATTTGATACTTAAATGCATCAAACCCGTTCTCAAAAACAACAATACGAGCAGGCCTGTATTCTTGACCAAGTAAATTAATAACCTCCTCTATCTGAGAATTTGTAATAAATCTTTGATTGTTTACTATTTCCATAATATTCACCTCCTTCTTTTGAAAGTATTTATGTATTAAATTAGTTGAACTATGTTCTCAAGTATCATTGAAAGTTCCTTCGATTATTCCATTCTTTCCAAAACTTGATGTATCCATCTCGATCAAAGTCATCGGCTGGAATATTCTTTGCCTCACTCTTCTTATAAAACTCCTCTACTTTATCAACAAAGTTGAACACTGTTTCAATATAGTCATTAAGATTAATGGTAACCTCATTAGCTTTTTCTGTAACCAATTTTACAGCTCCATCTATATGTAAAACTGACCAATCAATTCCATTAGGACAGCCACATATTTCAACAGTTTCATCATAATCACTTGGTATAATAAAATGACCGCAGCAAGGTAACATTTGATTAGAACTTTTTCCCATTACATGGTTTTCTTTTATAGATTTTAGTAAATATAATGCTGTTGAACTAACAGTACAAGGATAATTATCAGCAACTACTTCATCACCTATTTTGGCATTAACTTTTCCATGAAGACATAAATCTTCTGGATTATCCTTTTCTCCATTTATCCAATATAAATCTACTATATCAATAATAAATTGAGAATTATTCATATAACTCCTCTTAATTTGTTTAGTATTATTTTACAGTCCTTTTAATATCATGGTTTTACGTGACCTTTTGAATATTTTACTGCTTTCTTTGATGCTTTTATTTGTCTCCTGCTTACACCACAAGACTGTCTTTCATGTTGACATTTTCTACATATATTACCCAATCCGTATTTTCCTTTTTTCTCTTCTATAAAGTTTTCCATTGTAGCATTAAGCATTCTTTTGCAATAAATGTACTCTTTTATCTTCCATCTATAAATAATCATACATTTCCATAGTCACTTAAATTAAGACACCATAATCTTCTAGTTAATCTCCATAAATCAAATATGCGCCACTAGTCACTGTAATCGCAGCAATAGCAACTAAACAAAGAACATAGATAAAACCAATACATTGCCTGCCATCAGAATTTCCAAAACGTCCATATCCTCGGCTTGTTGGGATATCTATATAACCTAACTTTAGTATCTTCCTGTCATTATTTAAGCCAAGTAAAAAGACAAAAATGTTATACACTAATATAAGAATTAAAAATTTAAATAAATAATTATCTCTCGAAATCCACATTCCAGTTGCAAAACTATAATAAATCCACATACAAATTATTAACAATAGTGATATCTTAGATTCAATAATAATTATTCTTTTGAGTAAGTATATATTTTTTCCTACAATTGATCCTAAATACATCATCAAAGCCAAAGAAAAAAATATAACCAAGATTAAAGTAACTTCTTTCAATGCATGCCCCCCTTTGTCTTTACACTCGACTAATTTGGCATATTCCTCACCGCCTATTTTCTTTAATAATCCCATGAGGAATGTGAGCACCTATAGTTTTTTATATCTCCTCTTTATCATAAGGTACACTATGAGCATTATTAAAAACACTATCTTTTGAATATCTTTAGGAAAAAGCTCAATAAAGCTTGTTAATAGATATAATAAAAACAATCCACCTATAAATATTAACAAGATTTTCATTATATCTTTTAGTATATCTAACATGTGCTAGAGCTCCTTTAATTTTAATCATTCTTTGGTTTCAACATATAAAATATTGAGCTAAACTTAGTTAGCAACATTGCAAAATTAACCAGCAATCATCAAACTTACAGTTTTTTAAATCATCTTTCTTTATATAAAAGTATATTCGGCCGCAATCTCCAAACATTAGTTCAAAATCATCCATTATAACGGTGTCTAACTGGAATAACAATTGCCATTGACTGCAGTTTTTCTCCATCTGCTTTAACTTTTCTGAATCAATATCAATTTCATTCCCGCAGTAAATTTCATTAGTTACTTTCTCACATTCAAGCAACATGCCATTTTGGATAACATTTGCATATCCCAATAACTTATTAATAACTTCCTCTTCTTCATAACCTTTTGATACTCTTATTTCATCGTATTCATCCCAATCCTCATAATCATATATTTCATTAAATTCCTCATAATAAGGCAAATCATATTTACTGCTAAAGCTAGGCTGTATTTCGGGCAACTTAAAATCATCTTGCATATCATCTGGATAATCAGCTCTAATTAAGTCTGTTATATTCCCATCAAAGTAAAAAACTTTAGCACTGCCTTTGTCATTTGGGTCAAACCCCCAAGTCATAGTTGAAAGCTCATAAAAGAAATATAGTATGCCTTTTTTAGGAAGCAAATCATCTTCATCATATTTTTTTACTTCCTCGCAATTTATTTGTGCTAAAAAACTTAATGGACGATTTAAGGTTTCACCGTTGTAGTCTTCCCCTTCATAATAAAACCATTTAAAATCCTTCGGTACATCCGGTTTTCCTCCAAATTTAGATATTCCAATGGGTAACTCTTCTTTGCTCTTACTTTTTAAATCAAACTTTATGGCGTTCTTTTTTATCTCGTCAAATATTATATTTAAATCTATCATTATTTCTCCTCACGCTGCGAAAATTAATTTAATATTTATTAAACAATTCCTCTACTCTACTTACAAAATCCTTATCTAGCCCCTTAGCATATTCCGCAAAGTTTTCTTTATTTACACTTTTAATAACACCTTGAGCTTTTAATTTTTTATCTAAATCATTTAATATATACTCAAAACCTATGTCCTTATCCTCATGCATACTTCCACCCAAAAAATCAACAGACTTACCATCATTAAAAATAACCTTATAATATGGTGAATAGGAGTTTTTATTTTCTTTTTTAACTCCAACGTTAACATATTTTACATCACTATATTTATATATAACACCCTTAGGAGCCATAGGAGAGTTTACCTTAATATTGTCAGTATACAAAATTGAATAACTTGTCATTCCACAATATACAGCTATTATTAGAATTGGTATATAGCAAATTTTTATTATTTTAAATATATTTGTGATTGTATTATCAAGTGCTACAAGCTTATTTAGAAGTTTAAAGATAACTTTCTCTAGCCTACTAAGAGTTTCAATATCTATAATTTCATCATCTTCTATTATTTCTATCTGCTCATTACTCCTCTTAAAAAACTTTTCTTTTATCTGAATAAAACCATATATAATTAAAATCATAATCATAATTACAGGTATTATATTTAAGGTATTAGATACAAACAACAAGTAGTCTCCTCTGCCAAATAAAAATAATTGCAAAGGGAAGTAGGCCAAAGTTGTTGTAGTTGCAATAACTATCACAATTATAACAGTTCCAATATAGGAGAGAATACTAAGTGCTATCTTAATTTTCCTTAATTTGTCTTGCAAACTCATTCTGAAAACTCATCAATTAAAACTTGTAACTCTTCATCACCGTAAATTGTTCCATCACTAATAAACTTTTCAATCTCAATAGCTCCATCATCCATAAACTCTATTTCCCATCTTTGTCCTGGAACCGCAACTTCAACCATAATACTTTCGGGTCTAATCTTACTTAAGCGGTAAAATATTTGGTTTTCCTCTAAAGTATTAAGGAACTTATTTATATCTTTTAAAATATCCATACCTAAATCACTCCTTCTATAAAGTCGTAATATATTACTAATGTTCAAATATTATAGACTTATGATTAATATATTTTATAACAAGATTGTGAATCATTTTTTTTGCACTTATGATACTTTATCCTCATTCTTATATTAGCTCTAATTAAAAATTGCTTACATCTAGATTAATTTTATTGTTTAACTTCATTAAAAGATTGAATAATTCCATTAACTCTTTTTCAGAAAACCAATTGTTTGGAATTTTAAAGCATTGTGTATTCTTACATTTAAAAATAAATGCCCTTCCTTGTTTTCCACCCATTTGTCTATAAATCATAGTAATATCCTTTATTGATACAACTTCAGTTTTAGTTAGACATCTTAGCTTAATTTCTTCTTTTGATACTTCAATAAATATTCTCCTTGTAATTAAAAAATATGATATCGTGATAAAATATATAGAGATTAGAATTAATATTAAAGTAAATATAACAATCATAAAATAATCAAAACTTAATACTTGTATATCTGTAATTAATAAATATGTTATCCAAATAGAAATTAAACTAACAACAATAGTGAATAGAATAGTTAGTACATATTCCTTAGGATATATGATAAATGGAAAAGTTGATTCATCCAACTCTATTATTGGTTTGTTTTTCTTCATACATATATACACCTACTTTCTAAACATGGTTATTAAAACCTAATGAAATACTATCTGAATTAATACAATTTAAGAAAGCTAATAATTATTATTTCTTAGTTTATATATTTATTTATCACTTTCTTTTCCTATATATCCAATTATCTCATTATCAGAGTTTTTGATCATATAACAAAATTCAAATATACCTATATTATTGCTTGGTTTTTTCACCTTTTTTATTGTTGAGGTATCTGAAATTACTATGTTACCAGTTGTAAATTGAATATAAATACTTTCCCTACTATGTTCAACAGAGGTTAATTGGGATTTAATTCTTAAATCTGTTTTCTGAAAATAATAATGTACTCCCAATAAATCCTCAGAAATGTCAAATAACAGCCTAAACATATTGCTACAAGGTTCTACTCCCTTTGAACACTCATTACATAATACTTCTCCATAGAAGGCTATGAATTTTTCCTCCTCGATAACTTCCTTATTACACTTATAGCAAAAATACATCGTTTAAACTCATTCCTTCCTATGTTTAATTCCAAAATGTTAAGCTCTCTAATTCGCCTTAAATTACCATTGTTTAAATATGTTAAATTCATGATTAGTAGACTATATAAGAATAGTGCGTCTTAAATTAGCCATAAAACCATTTAGCCATAATATATAGTTCTATTTTATTGGCATGTACCCTATAACTTCATAGGTATTACTGTCACAAACAATAACCGCAAAGTCGTGATTTGAAGTATCACCAATAGTAATAATCCAGTCAGTAGAATCAACTGCATTTTTATCTACTTTGGAGTTTTGTGAAAATACAAACTCCCATGTTTTTTCATCTGCATTTTTTATTGTTATAATATTTGTGTTTATACGGTCTTTTGCAGTAAACTTGGAATTCTTAATATAATTTATACTATTATTGACTGCCTTTTGTTGTTCAGATGACACTGAAGTATTATTTGAATTACATCCAAACAATGTAAAAAGCATTAGTAAAATAAGAGTTATTGTTAAATACTTTTTCATAATAGTCCCCCTCAAATAAAAATGTTATGGTGTTAATTTTAAATCTTAATTTATATAAGAATAACAAATGAATTAGTTCACAATATTATACAAAGGTGTGATTTATTAATAAACTGGATTCTCACTATTCATAAAAAAATCAAATGTAAATCTATGAAGAATATTAGTTGCAATAAATCCATATAAACTATATAACAAAAATAATACAATAAATACTTGTACAAATACGCAAACACCATATAAGAAACCTTTCCTAACTGTTAATTTCCTGCATAAATGATTTCCAATGGCATTAATTATCATATCCAATAAAAATACTCCCGAAGTAAAAAATAATGCCCTCATAATTTCATGAAGCATATTTGCTCCATACTGAAAAACAAAGAAATTCTTATTAATAAATGATTCTATAAGATGAATTAAAAATGATAGGCTTGCCATTAGCAAATATACAAAATAAATATTTTTATATTTACTATGTAAAAACATTTTATTATAAAAATAAATAAGTACAACAACTATCAATAATATTATATGAAATATATCCTGAACTCTCATTATTTAACCGCCTTTGGTATCATTGTAATGGTTTTTAAAGCCTTATTAATACACAATATATTACCGTTGTTCAACAAATATAAAAAGATTATTCATTTGCTCTATTCTTATGTTTAAGCGTTTTTTCATTACACCCAACTATTACTGTTGCTAACCCTAAGATTGCAACTGCAAATATACAACTAAACCAAAACGTCTCTGCAGCACTATCTGTGGAAATCATTCTACCAACAAAAATAGTATAACCGTAG
>NZ_JMFY01000065.1:0-16204 GCF_000765165.1 Clostridium sp. HMP27
TGATCCATTAACTAATTCTCCTGCATAATGAGCATCTCCTGAAGACATACGTAGACGAATCATAGTTTCATAATTTTTTTCTGGTTTAATAAATGCCATTTTCCATACCCCCAAATTTAAAAATATTTATTTAAAATAAAAGTTTAAAGATAAATTAATATTAATTTAATTTATCAGCATAGATGTAATTTATTTCCATCTAATATATATTATACACCCTTTAAAAGCTTTATTCCATATTTTGTAAAAAAATTATTAATTATTTTACTATCCTTGATTCAAAATCTCTAATAAAGGTATAAATTAAAGTTAATATTATATTTGTGTTCTTTACTTAATTCTCTAAATTTTTTCTACGAAAACGCTAAAAAATCCCTACTTATTTAAAGTAGGGATCTTTTACTTTCCTCAATTTTTTCTGCCAATTCATTAAGGTACATCCATCTATCCATTTTTTCTTCTAAAAGCTGTTCTGTTTCTTCTTTTTCTTTCATAAGGTTATTAAGTTTTCCATAATCTGTTGAGTAATAATGCATATCTTTTTCAATTTGCTCTAACCTTTGTTCTAAATCTGCAACAATATTATCTATTTCATCGTACTCTCTTTGTTCCTTGTAGGAAAACTTTAAAGTATTATTTTTTTTCTTTAATACATTTACATCTTCCTTATGCTTTTGATTAGCTTTTCCATCTTTTAAAGACTTATTTTCCTCTTCTAATAGTTTTGTATTTTCATCTCTTAATTCCTTTACATCACTATAATTTCCCGTATACTGAGTTATTTTTCCTTTTCCTTCAAATGAGAAAATTCTTTCTGCCATTCTATCTAAAAAGTACCTATCATGAGATACTGATATTACTGCTCCAGGAAACTCTTCAATATAATCTTCTAATACCTTTAAAGTTTCTATATCTAAGTCATTCGTAGGTTCGTCTAATAAAAGAACATTTGGAGATTCCATTAAAACTCTTAAAAGATAAAGTCTTCTTTTTTCTCCACCTGAAAGCCTAGAAATAGGAGTCCACTGATCTGATCCTGTAAATAAAAATCTTTCAAGCATTTGAGAAGCACTTAATTTATACCCCTCGCTATTTTCTATAAATTCCGCTCCTTCTCTTATGTATTCTATAACTCTCATGCCCTCATTCATATGATAACTTTCCTGTGAAAACATACCTATTTTCACTGTTTCTCCAACTTCTACAGTTCCACTATCAGGTTTTAGTTTTCCACTTATAATATTCATAAGTGTGGATTTTCCTTCTCCATTAGGGCCAATTATTCCTACTCTGTCTCGTCTAAGTACTATATAACTGAAATCATCTATAACTTTTTTATCTCGAAAAACCTTTGTAATATTATTAAGCTCTATAACTTTCCTCCCAAGTCTTGTTCCTGCAAGAGATATTTCAAGCCTATCTTCATTTAAGTCTATTGCTTCATCGGTTAGCTTTTCAAAACGATCAATTCTTGCCTTCTGCTTAGTACTTCTTGCTTTAGCCCCTCTTCTTATCCAAGCAAGTTCCTTTCTTAAAAGACTCTGCCTTTTCTTTTCACTAGAAGCCTCTATTTCTTCTCTTTCAATTTTTTTCTGCAGAAAGGCACTATAATTCCCTTCATAGGTATAAAGCTTTCCCCCATCTAACTCTATTATTTCATTTGCAACTCTATCTAAAAAATATCTATCATGAGTTATCATTAAGAGAGCACCTTTTCTCTTATTTAAATATTGCTCCAGCCAATCTATAGTTTCATTATCTAAATGATTAGTTGGCTCATCTAATATAAGTAAATCGGATGGATTTACTAAGGCTCCTGCTAGTGCTATTCTTTTTCTTTGTCCTCCTGAAAGTGTTCCTACCTTCACATTAAAGTCCATAATTCCTAGCTTTGTAAGTACCGTTTTAGCCTCACTTTCAATAGTCCATGCATTTAAATTATCCATACTGTGAGTAAGTCTCATTATTCTTTCCGGATTACTATTTTTATCTTCAAGCGCTTCTTCATATTCCCTTATAACCTTGATTATAGGAGAATTCCCTCTGAAAACCTCCTGAATAACTGTCTTTTCAGCATCAAACTCAGGTAATTGTGGTAAGTACTCTATATTAATTAAACTATTTTTTATAATTCTTCCGCTGTCTTCTACTTCAACTCCTGCAATTATTTTAAGAAGAGTACTTTTCCCTGTACCATTTATACCTATAACTCCTATTTTATCTCCTTCGTTAATTCCTAAGTTTATATTATTAAAGAGTTCCTTTTCGCTATAGCTTTTTGATATATTTTCAAGTGTTATTAAATTCATAACTACTACCTTCCTTAGTTCATTTAATTTTTAATAAAATCTGCTTAAATGCATAAAACCTGCCTATACAAGTTTTTATATTAACTTTTAACTATTAGATATTAACTAAATGTCTAGCATTTACAATTATATTCTATATCGTCACTTCATGCAAAGATTTAAAATTAATATTATTTATAATATCAGGGGACATTTAAAGGAAGCTTGCAAGACAAACTTCCTTTTTTTCATAAACTTAAATTTCAAAACTTATTACATATTCGGCTTCACCTTTCGGAGCTTCCCTATCCTCTATCCACTTTCCCTTAAATCCAAGCTCATTAATTGCAAGCTCAAAGTGGCACATTGCAATACCTATATCAATTTTTTGAATATCATAGGACATTGTTTCTTTATAGGCTTTTTTTCTTTTTATATAAAAATGAAATTTATTATTATCCATTATTATTCTCCAGGGCTGAGCATTTACTGCAGAGGGTGCAAGTCTTACAGCTTCAAATGCTTCTTCGTACATTTCTGCATCCTTTCTTGATAAAGCATTTTGAAAACCTTTATTATAGAAGATTTCTTCAAAATTTTTTCTATTTTTTGATCCTGATGAAAATTTCATGATTGAGTCTATTATGCTTCTACCTTCTCTCGGATATCCTATAGGAGTTATTATCGGAAGTATTTCTTCATCTTTTAAATTTATTGCCTTTTTAAATTCTTCTCTTTTAAATGTTCCACCAAGCCAGCAAGTTCCAAGGCCCTGAGAAGCAGCATAAAGTATTCCGCTTTCCAATCTATATCCAAGCTGCTCCATACTTCTAGGCTCATTTTTAACAGCTGTTGCTATAAACATATTACATCCTCTTATAACTCCATAGGTTCCAAGCTTTAAATCATCCAAACCTTTATCATTTGAATCCACAATAGAAAATCTTACATTGACGTTAAAAGGTCCTTTAGTATTATTTAAATGATTTAATATATCTTCTCTAATTTCCTTACTTAATTCTTGATTTTTATAACTTCTTACTGATGTCCTTTTTTTTACTACCTCTATTATTTTCATTTTATTACCCCTTTTTTATGCTCTACTAATTATATAGTATCTAATCATTAATGATTGACTTATGCTTTATGATTTCTATAAAGATTATATTATTATTTTAATATTTAAAAATCAAAAAAGGAACCTCAAATCTCTCCGAAGTTCCTTTTAATTGATATTAATTTATATTAATTACTAACTAAGCCCCATTCCTTTTCTCTTAGAAATAATGTGTGCTTCTATGTTATTTGCAACTTCTACAGGATCATCTCCAAGAGCAACTTTACCGCCAGTTAATCCCTCAACTTCTTCTGTAAGTAACTTCACAAGTTTAGGAGCACCAGTCATAAATGGCACTGGAGATAAATGAGTATATGCACCATATGCTACTGCAAATATACCATCTATTGTAGCCTTTTGTTCCATCCATTCTGGAGCAGTAACAGCTATAGGAAGTTGTGGTACATCCACATCTAAGTGGTCTGCAAGAGCTGTAACAAGCATTGATATTCTTCCTGTATCTGTACATGTTCCAAAGCTTAGTACTGGAGGAATCTTAAGCAAGTTACAAACTTCTTTTAATCCTTCTCCTGCCATGGTGTTCGCTGCATCTAAAGTACAAAGTCCTGCAACCTCAAGTGCATGATTTCCACAACCACCACTAACAACTAATATATCTTTCTTTATTAATTCTTTTGTTAAGTTTACTGTATTCCAGTCCTGTGGACCATTTCTAAGGGTTGAGCAGTTTGCAAGAGCTACTACTCCCTTAATCTTTCCTGCAACTATTACGTCTACTAGTGGTTCAAGTCTGTTTCCAAGAGCACCTAGTACTGCTTCTGTTGAGAAACCTGCAATTGCCTTTTGAATCTTTTTAGGAACCATAGGTGTTATTTTGCCATGACGTTTTTTAAAGTTTTCTTCTGCAAGATTAATTAATGTATCTACTGTTTCATTTACCTTTTCAGGGTAATATGGAAGTTTATGTTCTATTCCTGGCAAATCAATGATAGTGCTTAATGATACTAATGTTAACTGATATTTTTCAGCATACATATCAATAGCAGGTGGAGAACAGTTTTCTTCCATTGCTAAAACGTCAACTGTACCTGTTGCAAGTAATGGTTCTATTGTAAGCCAATTTCCCATAAGTCCTACAAAAGTGTCATCTACATTATATCTTTGTAATAATTCCTGGCCAGTTTCTATAGATCCTACTACGTGAAGTCCCTTTGCTCCAGCTTTTCTTGCTCTTTCTTGGACTTCAGGTGTTCTAGCCTTTTCAATCATTGCAGCGCCTATCCAAGGTTGGTGACCATTAAATACTATATTTATGTAATCTGGATCCATAATACCTAAATCTGTATCTACTTCATGAGGAGTTGGGGTTCCAAATAATATATCTTGAACCATTTCAAGCCCAATTTGAGAATTGTATATAGTAGCTATTCCAAGTCTAAGTGCTTTTGCAGCTAATGAAACATAGCTTCCATCTACGTTTGTTAAGCAGCTTGCTACACAGTTTTGTTCTTCATGAATTGTTCCTTTAGGGTAAACATTTATCTTTTTCCAAACTTCCTTTCTCTTTCTTGGTGCAAAAGCTTCTACCATAAGGTTTTCATCATCTTCACCAATTTCTTGCTGTCTTTGTAATAATTCTGCTAATTGTATAGCCATTTTATTTGTATCTTGATTTGTATCGATTCCTAACTTTTCACACATCCATTTAAGTTTATTAACATCCTTAATCTTAAATGGAGTTTTTCCTTCTCCTGTAGCTTTTAATGTACGGAATGCTTCATAGGCATGATGACTATATGTACCAGCTCCCATAATATTTTTAAGAAGGAAATTTCTCATTGCCATTGCGTCTGGACCAATTCCGCATACTCCCTTGTCTGGTTCACCCTTATCATTTAACCTACAAGGACCTTGAGAACATAATTGACAGCTTAATCCTTGAAGGCAAAATTTACAACGTATTTTTTCTTGTTGTACCCATCTATCGAAGACGTTAGACATTCCATCTTCTCTAATGCGCTTAAGCATTTCTTCAACAGAATCGTGATAGCTTACACGTCCCTCAGCTTTTTCTAAAATTGTTTCACTCACTTAAATCACCCTTCCAATTGTAATAGTTATTTTTAATATTATTGATTTTTAAAACTCTATAATATTTTTACCCCTTTTTCAATAATTATTACAATTAAATTTATAAGCTGAGCTATTAACAACCTTATAAGTTTAAAGGAATTAGTTTCTAGGCTTTAGGTGCCAGAAACTGGTGAAATTTTGACTAGTCAAAGTTCTATCCAATCCTTGTACCTATCACCTCACTACTAATTCCTAAATATCATTTTTTCGCAATATATTTTCTTATGTCAAAAGCCACAGCGGTTACTATAATAAGTCCCTTTACTATAAGCTGCCAGTATGGATTTACTCCTATAAATGTAAGCCCATAATTTATTACGCTAAATATTAATACTCCGGCTAAAATTCCTTGAACAGTTCCTATTCCTCCTGAAGTAGATACTCCCCCTACAACGCAGGCAGCAATAGCATCCATTTCGTACATGTTCCCATAGTTATTTGTAGCTCCTCCAGTTCTGGCAGCTTCTAACACTCCTCCAAGTCCATATAACGAACCTGCAATTGCATATAATATTAAAAGTGTAAGTCCTACATTTATACCTGAAACTTTAGCTGCTTCTTTATTTCCACCTATAGCATACATATTCTTTCCAAGGCGAGTTTTATTAAATATTACCCAAACTATTATTGATACTATTATTGCAATTAATACTATAACAGGAAATGAAAATATATGTCCTGATCCTAAATTAGTAAAATCTTTTCTAAGCCCTCCAATAGGCTGTGAGTCATTTGGAGGTAGATCAAAGTAAATTGAATTTAGTCCATATACAATTACCATGGTACCTAAAGTTGCTATAAAAGGTGGTACACTAAACTTTGAAATAATAAATCCATTTACGGCACCAGCTAAAAGTGCTGCAATTATGGCAATTAAAATAGGTATGATTAAATTAAGCTGAGGTAAATCGGGGTAAAATCTTCTTGCATAATCAGGAGTTTGAAGCATAGATGCAGATAATACTGCGGCAAATCCTACCACACGTCCAGCAGAAAGGTCAACGCCACCTGTTATAAGTACAAAGGCTATTCCCAGGGCAATAATTACCTTTGTAGCGCTTTGAAGTAAAATGTCTTTTAAGCAAGTAAGTGATAAAAATCTTGAATCCTTTACGGCAATAGCCAATACAAGCATTACTAAAACTATATAAATTGCATGCTGGGATAAAAATTCCTTTACTTTCTTCATATCTATTTTCTTAATATCGGATTTTTCCATAATAAATCCTCCTTCCCTATGAACTAAACTTTGTTGCAAGACGCATTATTTCTTCCTCTGTTGCATCACTGCCACTTATAATTCCAGAGAGATGTCCCTCACACATAACCATTATACGATCAGACATTCCAATAAGCTCCGGCATTTCAGAAGATATCATTATGATGCTTTTGCCTTGCTTTGCAAGATCTGCAATTATTGTATATATTTCATACTTTGCACCAACATCAATCCCACGAGTTGGTTCATCTAATATAAGTATTTCAGGTTCTGTTAAAAGCCACCTTGCTATAAGCACCTTTTGTTGATTTCCACCAGATAGATCCTTTATAAGAGTTCTAAACGAAGGGGTTTTTACCTTAAGCATTTTTATACTTTTCTTTACATCTTCTCGTCTTTTACCTTCATTTATAATGCGTAAAGGTGTGACATATCGATTTATATTTGCAACCACAGTATTCTCCAGTATTGAAAGTACTGGAAATATTCCCGTTGCTCTTCTTTCTTCAGTTAAAAGTGCAATTTTATGCTTCTTTGCATCTATTGGTGATTTTATTTTTACTTCTTTATTATTAATAAATATCTTTCCATTACTAATTCCCCTTAGTCCAAATAACGCTTCCACAAGTTCTGTGCGTTGTGCTCCTACAAGTCCACCTATACCTAATACTTCTCCTTTTTTCAATTCAAATGAAATGTCACTAAAGGATTTTCCCATGATAGATGTCAATTGCTCAATTTTCAGCACTACTTCTCCTGGAATATTACTTTTAGGCGGGAATCTATTTGTCATGTCACGTCCTACCATTTTAGAAATTATCATATCTGTAGTAAGTTCTAAAGACTTCCATGTACCTATATACTTACCATCACGCATAATTGTCACTTCGTCAGATATTTTAAGTATTTCTTCTATCTTATGGGATATATAAATTATAGAAACTCCACGATTTTTTAATTCATTTATTATCGTAAATAAATGTTCTACTTCATTTTCAGTTAAGGATGATGTAGGTTCGTCCATTATTATAACCTTAGAATTATATGACACTGCTTTTGCAATTTCTATCAACTGAATTTTAGATACAGACATATTTCCTACTATATCTTTAGGATTTATATCTATATTAAGGTTCTCAAAAAGCTTCTTTGTAGCTTCATACATGCTTTTTTCATCTACAAATTTTAATGGCCCTATTTTTTTAGTTGAAAATCTTCCAAGCCATATATTTTCAATAACATTTCTATAAGGCACAGGATGTAGTTCTTGGTGAATCATTGATATACCATTATCTAGTGCAATCTTAGGTTCTTTTATATCAATTTTTTTCCCATCTAAAATTATATCTCCTGAATCTTCTTTATATATACCAAAAAGGCATTTCATAAGAGTAGACTTTCCAGCTCCATTTTCCCCCATAAGAGCATGAACGCTTCCTTTTCTTACTTTTAGAGTTACATTATCTAATGCTTTAACTCCTGGAAACTCTTTAGATATGTTATTCATCTGAAGAATAAATTCACCTTCATCCATTTAATCACCTCCACTCCTTTTATTTTCAGCTATTTATTGAGAATTAAGAGTGAAAAGCTAATGTAAGTTTTTAATCCTCACTAACCCTTCACTCTTTAATGAATCCTTATTTTGCTTCGTTCATGTTTTCCTTTGTAATCTTTTTATATGGTACCCATACATATTTTCCATCAGTTAAGTCAAATCCTATATTTTCTTTACTTGGAGTTCCACCCTTAGCTAATACTTCAGCTATATTGAATGTAGCCTTACCTTGATTCTTAGCATCATTTAAAACTGTTCCAAGCATAGTCCCTTCTTCAAGAGCCTTTAATGCTGGTGCAGTTGCATCAACGCCTATAACTGGCATATATTTATTATCTTTGAAGTATCCACCTGCTTTTAATGCTTCAATAGCTCCAAGTGCCATATCATCATTATTTGCAAATACCATTTCTATCTTATCACCATTTGCAGCAAGGAATGCAGCCATCTTTTCCTGTCCTTTTACACGATCCCACATAGCTGTATCTTCAGCAAGCTTATCCACCTTTATACCTGCATCTGTTACAGCTTGAACTGAATATTTAGTTCTAAGTTCTGCATCTTGATGTCCTGGTTCTCCCTTTAACATTACATACTGCATAACTCCATCTTTGTTCTTATCAGCTTCAGGATGCCCCTTCCAATAATCAACTGCAAGCTGTCCTGATATTGTTCCGGATTCTTCAGCTCTAGCTCCAACGTAATAAACCTTATCCCATTTCTTCATATCTTCTGGTAAGGGTTCCCTATTGAAAAATACTACTGGTGTATTTGCCTTTTGAGCTTTGTCAATTAACACTCCTGCTGCAGTACGATCAACTGGGTTTATTGCAAGACTATTTACTTTCTTTGTTATAAATAAGTCTACTTTATCATTTTGAGTTGGCTGTGAATTTTGGCTATCTACTATGTCTACTGTTGCCTTATCTCCTGCCGCTCCAGATATTGCATTACGAACTCCTGTCATAAATGTATCGTCAAACTTATAAATAGCACATCCTATAGTTGGTTTATCCTTCTTATCTTCTGCTTTATCTCCTGCTGGTTTTTGTCCACCTGAGCACCCTACCAAAGCTCCTGTAAGTACAGAAGCAAGGATTATACTTGCCATTACCTTTTTCATAAAGTTCCCCCCATTATAATATTAATATTTTATTAATTGAATTTCATTAATATATTATTCATATAATTTCCAATATATACCGCAGAATTCGTTTTCATTTATCCAATATTTTATTAAATATTTATAGTTATATAATTTCACTTTATACCATTTTACTTATAATTAAGATATGTATTAAATTTAAATTTCAGGAAAAATTAATCTTATTGATTAAGTAATAATTAGGAACTTGTCATTTAATAAGATTTATTGATTAACTTATCTTTTACTTTAATCTTAATTGATAACACAGGAGGCATATAATATGACTGAAGATAATTTACAAAATAGAGATATTCCTAAATATCCTGAAGCCTATTGGATGGAGTCTACAAAGTTCCCATTCTTCTCAAATTACTCTGACAATATGAAGGTAGATGTGGTTATAGTTGGTGGAGGAATTACTGGTATCACTTTAGCTTATTTGCTTAAGAAAGAAGGTTTAAAAGTTGTAATTTTAGAATCCAGCAAAATATTAAGTGCAACTACTGGCCATACTACAGCTAAAATAACTGCACAACATGAATTAATATATGATGAATTTTTAAATGAAATAGGACATGAAAAGACTAAGCTTTACTATGAGTCTAATATGCAGGCATTAAACTTTATAAAAAGCACTATAAAGGAAAAAAATATCGACTGTGATTTCATTGAACAAGATGCTTACATATACACTCAATCTGAAGATTATGTGCAAAAAATATTAAATGAATCAAAGGCTTATGAAGCCTTGGGCATACCTGGAGAATACCTGAATAGTATGCCTATACCATTAGATATAAAAGCTGCATTAGTTATGAAAAATCAAGCTCAATTTCATCCACTTAAATATTTAAATAGTCTTGTAAATTCTATTAATGAAGATGGAAATATTATTTATGAAAATACTCAAGCAATAGATATTGAAAAATCTCCAGAACTTAAAGTTATAACAAAAACTGGCCATAAAATAACCTGTGATAATGTAGTTATTTGTACTCACTATCCTTTTTATGATGGAATGGGATTGTATTTTTCAAGAATGTATCCACTTAGATCTTACGTTTTAGGAGCTATAACCGAAAAGCCTTATCCTGGTGGTATGTATATAAATGCTGAGAATCCTGGACGTTCTCTTAGATATACACCTTTTAATGGAGAAAACTTAGTTATAATTGGAGGGGAAAGTCATAAAACTGGCCAAAGTGATATTCCCACATCTGGTCGATACGAAGTTTTAAAATCCTTTGGTGATGAACTGTTTAAAATAAAAAGTATACCTTACAGATGGTCTACTCAAGACCTAGTGACCTTAGATAATATACCTTACATAGGACATATTACTGATAGCAATCCAAACATATATGTTGCAACAGGGTATAAACAATGGGGTATGACAAGTGGAACCCTAGCTGCTTTAATTATAAGAGATTCTATTTTGGAGAAAGAAAATCCTTATTCTAATCTCTATACACCTTCTAGGTTTAATGCTGATCCTAGTGTGAAAAACTTTATTTCAATGAATACAGATGTAGCTAAAGAACTTATTAAAGGAAAAGTATCAGCTAATAATAGAAAACCTGATGATTTGAAAAATGATGAAGGCGCAGTTGTGTTCATAAATGGCAAAAGAGCCGGGGCATATAGAGGTGAGCAAGGAGAACTTCATATTTTGGATACTACCTGTACCCATCTGGGATGTGAAGTTCAGTGGAACGATGCAGAAAGAACCTGGGATTGCCCATGCCATGGTTCAAGATTTTCTATAAATGGTGAGGTAGTTGAAGGACCTGCACAAAAACCATTAAAAAAAATTGAGGAGTAATCCTCAATTTTTTAGCTAGTTTTAAATCTTTCAATATTACTATAAATATCTTCAGATATTTTATTTAAATCTTCTGCCATGTATGCTAAATTGTTAACTACCTTATTTTGCTCTTCTATTGTTGCTACAACTTCTTCAGTTGAAGCAGATAATTCTTCAGAAATACTTGATACAGATTCTGTCTTTTCTAGTACCATTTCCTTTTTACCTAAAGCACTTTGGATTTCACTATTTATATCTTCCATAGCAGGCATTATTTCATTTATTTCTTTAAGAATAGATTTAAATGATGTCATGGAACCTCTTATTATTCCCACTTGGTTTTCAATCTTTAATGTAGCTGAATTAGCAGTACTTGCTACATTATTAAAATCTTTAGTCATATTGTTTGTTATTCCAATTATATTATTTGAAGAATCTAAACTTTGCTGAGCTAGTTTTCTTATTTCATCTGCAACAACAGCAAATCCTCTTCCTGCCTCTCCTGCTCTTGCAGCTTCAATGGATGCATTTAATGCTAAGAGATTTGTCTGCTGAACTACTCCATCTATTACCTCCACTATCAAATTAATTTTTCCCATGTTTCCCTCAAATTCGTTTATCTTATTTATTACGCCATTAAATAAATTTTTTATTTCTTCAATAGATGCTAGTAATTCTTGAAGATTTTCAGAATTTGTATCTGCCGAATATTTTATTTCTCTCCCACTTACAGCCATTCTGGAAAACTTTTGACCTATAATATCTAAATTTGATGTTAGTCCTTCAACGAGCTTTAAGACATCTGAAAGCTGATTAGATTGATCTGTTGAACCTTTGGCAATTTCGGACATAACTTCCTCTATATCTTTACTTGAGTGATTTATATCCGAAGAAGATGCTGCAAGTGCTGTTGAGGAATCATTTAATGTATTCAAAGCAGCTTTTATTTTGCCTATTAAAGCTTCCATTTGAACTGTCATTTCATTAAATACACTGCTTACATATCCTATTTCATCCTTTTTATTATAAGTAGATCTAACTCTCAGGTCTCCATGTGATAACTCCTTCATACTTGCTATTATTCCTTCTAATGGGAATATCTTTTTTCCGACAATATATATTAAGCAAATACTAACTAAAACGCTAAATATTATAATAAGTGCTATTATTTCAATTAATAATTTATTTGCTCCTTTATAAAAATCTTCTTCATAACATCCTACGTTTACGTACCAATCCCAATCCTTGTAGTACTTAACTACATTTACCTTTGGCTTTGCCTCAGTTTCTCCAGGGTTTTGCCATATAAAATGTATAACTCCATTATTAGTAGGATTGCTTCCTTCTCTTATTATTTCTTTTGCAACATATGTACCGCCTGCATCCTTATAATCCATAATGCTATCTCCCTCTTTAGCAGGATGCATAACTTCTAAGCCTGTACTATCTATAGCATACATATAAGCCTTAATATTTTCTAAGTCAATGGAAGATTTGACTTCTCTAGACTTACCATCTTGTGATATTGGATTTAAAAATATTTGTCTAAACATTTCTTGAGCTTCTTGCCTTGTATATTTCCCCTTTTGCACTTCCTTTTCAAGGCTTTCCATAGTTTCTATTCCAATATTGACCTTATTTTGTAATGATCTAATTCCTAAATCAGTTAATTGTTTCTTTGCCGAAGAGTAACTAATAAATCCTATAACACTCATAGCCGTAACTACAATTACAGAAATTATAATAAAAGAAATATACATAGATTTTCTTAATCCACTTTTGTTATTCATGGTAAATTCCTCCTTATATTGTAAAACAATAGGTGATTTTTAGGTTACTACCTTAAATTTACCATATTATATCCCAAATTCCAACATATTTTATGTTAACTCTTTACTAAATTTACTATTATCAATAACTTATTATTTGTTATGCTTGACATATTTTTAGTTTATATAATAGAAGAAGCTTGCATTTGCAAACTTCTTTTACTACCAATATATGTCCGAAAACTCTATATTCATTTTTTCTATGATAGACTTATTTTCTATGTTGTCAAAATTCAATGTAGTACATGCAACTTCATTAATTTCTGTTATAGGTATACTTATAATTATCTCAGTACCTTGTCCTACTTCACTTGTTAATTTTATTTTTCCTTGTTGAAGCTCTACAAGTGACTTTACCAAGGCTAATCCCATACCATTTCCTTCACATTTCCTTGTAAACAAATTGTCGACCTGAGTAAAGTTTTCAAAAACTATTTTATGTTTTTCTTTTGGAATTCCTACTCCATCATCTTTTACACTTACATTTATATAATCTTTATTATCATGATATAAACTTATACTTATATTACCATTATTATTGCCATACTTAATTGAATTTGAAATTAAATTTAGCATTATTCTTTCCATGAGATTATTATCTATATTTACATACTCCTCTTCTATATCTGTATCAAATATTATATTTATTCCTCTTTTTTCAAGATAAGGTACTACTGACATGACTATATTTTCTACTATCTCAACTATATTAACATAAGCTATTTTAGGTCTTAAAGACCCTTCATTTATTTTAGTAACATCAATTATATTATTAGTTAATTTAATAAGTCTATAACAGTTTTGCTTAATTATTTTATTATATTCACTTATCTTTTGTAGATTTGCTTCATTAATAAAATATTCCTCAGCCTGACTGATACTATATATTAGATTTATAGGAGTCTTAAGTTCATGAGAGATGTTCGCTAAAAATTCTAGCATGGATTTATCTTTTTCTATTCTATCTAAGCTTATATTCCCCATCCCCTTTTATCCATAATTTTATAGAAATATAATAACACATCTCAAACCTGTTTTCTATATTATGGGATATAAGTAAAAAAATATTACAATTCATACATAATCTATTAACAAATAATTATTATTAATTGTAATTATAAAAAATAAACTTCCAATAGTCTTTAGATTCCCTCTGTTTCCTTAAGTATCTTGCCATTATCCGTAATTTTATGGATATTCTTACCCAAAGTTTCTTTTATAATTGCACTATATAAAATATAAAAGGATACAAATTTAAGTACATGTCCAGTTCCATTAATAATTCCATACACATCTCTATAGATAGTAAATGCCAATTCTGATCCTATTGAAAATATAATAAAATAACTATAGGATTTATCAGATAAAAAATTTATATTATACTCATCATAAGATATAAACAAACATACTCCTAAAATTACAATTATTATATATTCACTTATCATCTTAAAGGGTGTTAATCCATATCCTTCTATAAAACAGTTAGGAAATATATGAAACTTAAATATGCTTAAAATAATTAATACTACAATAATTGCATAAGAAACAAAAACCTTTAAAATATTAATCTTCTTTTTAATATAACTAAATGACACTAATATAGAAATTGACTCTAAATATCTTACAGCTATCCATAATTGAGTAGGTATATTTGCTGTACTACCTATATCTATTATATTCATACCTCTATAAGATAAAGTGTGTAATAATTCAATACAAGCTACGAATCCATAAGTTATTCCCAAAAATATGAAATAATTATTTTTGGGGCTTTTACTCATGTTAAGTGTTATAATCATAATACTAAAACTTACAATTATAATAAGAAGTTCACAAATGGTATGAAACATCAGATATTTAAACGAACTTATATACATAGCTATTATAAAAAAAACTCCAAAAACTATATGAATGATATATTTATTTATATTACCTTTAAAGCAACCCATATATTTCATAACTGCCTCCCTTATTAAGAAATATTCATTCTCCATTATATCACATTTTTTACATAAAAATATCCATTTTTGTTACAATATTTAATAAAATATAAACTTCTACTCAACCTTATTTACTTTTATAAAGATTCAAAGCCATAAATTAATATATGTTTTACAATTTAAAAATAGTATGTTTGTAAAAAAGGTATAAAATAATATTTAAGAATTTTATAAACTTTTTAACTTGTATAAAATATATTAATGCAAGTATAATATATAAATGTTACAATATGTTTTATAAGTTAATATATTATAGATAGAGATTTAATATAAAGGAGGTGTCTTAATTTGGAGGATCAAGATAACTTTTATACATTTGGAGAAGAATTAGCTAATGCCATAACACATGGATTAGGTGCACTTCTATCCGTGGCAGCTTTAGTACTTTTGATTGTATTTGCAGCTCTTTATAAGGATCCTTGGCATGTTGTAAGTTACACTATATTTGGAGTTTGTATGATTATACTGTATCTTGGATCTACGCTTTATCATAGCATTCCAAATAAAAAAGTTAAGAGAATATTTAGGATTTTTGATCACTGTTCCATTTTCTTGCTTATTGCTGGTACCTATACTCCCTTTACTCTTACTATACTTCGAGGGCCATTAGGCTGGACTATATTTGGGATTGTATGGGGACTTGCTATTGTAGGAATTATCCTAAAATCCTTTTGGGTTGAAAAATATGAATTATTGTCTACCTCAGCTTATGTAGGGATGGGATGGATTATAGTATTTGCTATAAAAAGATTGATCATACTTCTTCCGCCCACTGGTTTATTTCTTTTAGTAGCTGGTGGAGTTCTTTATACCTTAGGTGCAGTTTTATTTATGTTCGATAAAATACCTTATAACCATGCAATCTGGCACCTATTTGTACTTGCCGGTACTACTTGCCACTTCTTTTGTGTTTTGTTCTACCTTTAGAAATCTTAGGACATTTTAAATACGAAAAAGCACAATAAGTTAATTAATATTTGCATTAATTAAACTCGTTGTGCTTTAATTCTTCAAAAAATAAAAATGGCTCCGTGGAGAGGGCTCGAACCTCCAACCCTTCGGTTAACAGCCGAATGCTCTGCCATTGAGCTACCACGGAATAAATTTATCTGGCAACGACCTACTCTCCCACCGGGCCTCCCCGGCAG
>NZ_JMFY01000066.1:0-3174 GCF_000765165.1 Clostridium sp. HMP27
AGAGTAGGTCGTTGCCAGATACAATATGGTTCACTAGCTCAGTCGGTAGAGCACATGACTTTTAATCATGGTGTCCGGGGTTCGATTCCCCGGTGAGCCACCAAAGACATCCTAATTTTTAGGATGTCTTTTTTATTTTATATTTTTCTTAAATAGCACATATAGCCCGTAATTATAATATTATGTTAATTATAGTTAGAATTTAAATGTGGGGGTATAAAACAAAATGGACTTAAAAGATAAGCTATCTAGTAGTTTAACTAAAATTGCTCAGTCCGTAGAAGAAGGAGCAAATATAATTGCCAAAAAGTCTTCTGGTGTAGTTGAGATTTCAAAATTAAGTCTTAACATAAGTAACGAGGAAAAAAACATTAAGAATAAATATGAGGAAATAGGAAAAAAGGTTTTTGAAAAGTACAGCAATAATGAAATAATAGATAAGGATTTAGAGGAATATTGTAGGGATTTAGATAATTCTCTTATTATAGTAAAGGAATTATCTAATAAAATTTCTAACTTAAAGGGCGATAAAGAAAAGGATGATTTATAATAAAAGTTAAGAAGGTTGCTGGCTATTAAATAGAGGCCAGTGACTCTCTTAATTTTAACCAGTCTTCTTCATAAGATTTCAAGAAATCCTCACTTCTATTATAAATTAAAGATGAAGGATGATACATTGGAAATATGTACGTATTTATATTATTATTAAATATAAGCTTACCATGACATTCTCCTATATTAGTACATGAAGTCCATTGTTTCAAGGGTACATTTCCTAAGGTTATAATAATTTTGGGATTTACTAATTCTATTTCTCTTTGAGCTATATGTTTGAATAAGTTTATTTCAGATGTTTTAGGCGGCCTATTGCTTATACTTTTTCTATTATTTAAGGTTTCCTTTGACTTTATGGGTCTAAAAAAACAAGTATTAGTTATTCTTATGTCCTTTCGACAAAGACCAATGGAACTCAGATATTTTTCAAAGGTTCTTCCAGCCATGCCGACAAATGGCTTACCTTGTTCAATTTCTGTTTTACCAGGGGCTTCACCAATAAATAATATTTTGCAGGGAACGGGCCCATCACCAACAATGTAGCCACCAGTAAGATCACCTTTATATGTTTCTGTAATATGCTTAATCTCTAATTCTATTTTTTTCAATTCATCATTTATATTCATATAAAATACCTCCATATTGTTTTAAGATTTATAGTAGTGAAGAAAATACGCGAGATACAGCCTCTACTGATTTTATTAAGAAGGATGAATTGTTATAATCCTCTTCTGTAATCAAATTACTTTTTTTCAAGTCTTCTAAAAATATATTTTCTAATTTTGTTGTAGTTTCATCATCGTATATTACTGCATTGATTTCGTAATTAAGTTCATAACTTCTAATGTCCATATTAGCAGTACCTACAGTGCAGATCTTTCCATCTATTGTAATAGTTTTTGAATGTATAAAACAACTTTTATCATAAGAGTAAACTTTTGCACCACATTTTATAAGTTCTAATAAATAGGTACGAGAAGCGTAATATACCGTAAAGTGATCATATCTTCCGGGGAATAATATTCTCACATCAATTCCTGATAGGGCTGCTATTTTTAATGATTCCATTATGCTCTCTGGAGGAACAAAGTAAGGTGTAGTTATATATATATGATGTGTTGCCATAGAAATCATTTTTAAAACACCTTGTAGTATGGAAGCATAAGGGGAATCAGGTCCACTTTTGACTAATTGCATTATCTTGCCTTTCGATTTTTCTGATTGTGGGAAATAGCTGTAAAAGTTATTATCAAAAGATGGAGGGGCGTTATTAACATGATTTATATTCCAAAAGTCGTCTATAAAAACTCCCTGCAATCCTAAAGTGAAATCTCCTTTTACCATTATATGTGTATCACGCCAATATCCTAATTTGCCTTTTCCTAAGTATTCATCACCTATATTGATTCCGCCTAAGAAGCCTGTTTTTCCATCAATAACAGCTATTTTTCTGTGATTCCGATAATTAATTTGGGTATTTATATGACGTAAAAATGGAGCTAAGAAGTATGAATACTGAATCACTTCTATACCAGAATTTTTTAAATCTTGTATATATGACTTGCCAAGCTTAATAGAGCCTACTCTATCTATAATAAATTTAATTTTTAGCCCCTCTGAAGCCTTAAGTATTAATAGTTTTTTTATTTCATTTCCTATAGTGTCATTTTTCACAATATAATATTCTAAATGAATATGATATTTTGCATTTTTTATTTCTTGTTTTAAAGCTTTAAATTTTTCTTCTCCATTATTAAAAATTACTATATCATTATCAATAAATAGTGGAGAATCACTATTTTTAGCTAGCAGTTGGATAAGTGGTATATAATAAGGGTCTTCTATTTTATTTAAAACTCTACAAACTAGCTCCTTTACTCCAGGAGAAAAGTGTTTATTTAAGGTATGTATCTTCCAATTGCGACCAAGAAATATGTAAAAAAATAATCCGATAGGTGGAAGTAATATTATTAATAATAGCCAAGCTATAGTTTTTTCAGGTCGTTTTCTTTCTAGTAATATTATTATTATTACTATAAAAGCATTTATGAGAAATATCCAATATAGAAAGGAACTAAAGTTAGGAAACATACATAGCAACTCCTTTTTATTCTTATATATATATGATATCAAATAAAGGCAAAAGTTATAATAAATAAATTTTATTAAATAAACTTTGCCAAGTGTTTCTATAGGTGATAAATTGAGATATATCAAGTATAAATGAGAAATATTAATAAGATATGTATAAATTCACATGTTACTTAAAAAAAAGAATCACAATGGATGATAAAATAATTTATGTTGTCGCAAGAAACGACAAACAGTCGACAAAGATTTTAAAAAAAGTTTTAAAAAGTTGTTGACAAGAAGAAATAAAAATGTTAATATATAAAAGTCGCTTAGAGCGACAGGGTCTTTGAAAATTGAACAGAGAATAGAAACCAGTCAATTACTTAACAGTTAAATGTTAAGAAACGCGATGAGCGAAACAGATTAAACTTTTAAATTGAGAGTTTGATCCTGGCTCAGGACGAACGCTGGCGGCGTGCCTAACACATGCAAGTCGAGCGATGAAACCCTTCGGGGTGGATTAGCGGCGGACGGGGGAGGAACACG
>NZ_JMFY01000067.1:0-1196 GCF_000765165.1 Clostridium sp. HMP27
TCGTTTCTTGCGACAACATAAGTTATTGTATCATATAAATAATACCATTCCCCCATTATAAATGGAATTATACAATTATATGTACCTGCTCCTTTTATTTACTTAACAATACTCCACTTTACTACTATTGATACAGGTGGCAATGTTGTTATTACAAAACGCACAAAAGACACACAAAGGGGATCCTTTGTGTGTCTTATCTTACTCATTAAGTTTATTCTTGTATATTTACATTGTATTTTTTCTTTAAATCATCTACAAAACTTATATACATATCTTTTTGCTTTTCTTGTAATACTTGTGCATATATGCTACCCTTTACTTCATCTAGTGCTATTATACTTTCTGGTTTTTTATCTTCTACAAATATTAAATGGTATCCAAATTGAGTTTTAACTGGCTCACTAATTTCTCCTGCACTCATGGTAAATGCTGCCTTTTCAAAAGGTGGAACCATTCTTCCATGTCCAAAGGTACCGAGAGCTCCACCTTTGTTTTTAGATGGACATGTAGAATACTTTTCAGCTGCCTTTTCAAACTTCATTCCATTTTTAATTTCATTTAATATACTATTACACTCTTCTAAAGTCTTTACTAGTATATGCTTTGCAGTTATATTTTCCTCTGTTTTAAACATTTCCTTATTGGATTCATAGAACTTAACTATATCCTCTTCATCTACTTTAACACTAGAAATAATCTTTTTTATAGCTATTTGAGTAAGTATTTCTTTTTTTGCGTTTTCTAATTGAATTAAAAAGTCTTTCTCTTCTTCCATGCTACTATCCTTAGCATATTCATAGAGTACTTCAAAACTTACAACTTCATTTAATAATTCTTTTCTTCCTTCTGGTGTCGCTAAATGCTGCTGTCTCTCAGCTGGAAATCTTGATATAATTTCTTGTAAATCTTTGTTAGTTATATGTTTACCATTAAATGTTGCAATAATTTTTTCTTCCATTATGATTACTCCTTTTTCATATATTTTATATGATAATATTACTTTTACATTCAAAATACTCCTATAATAATTATATACTAATATTATAAGATATAAATAATTATAAAATAAAAAACCCTGCTTTTGCAGGGTTTTGGTGGCTGGACCAGGAATCGAACCAGGGACACGAGGATTTTCAGTCCTCTGCTCTACCGACTGAGCTATCCAGCCATGCTTATCTGGCAACGACCTACTC
>NZ_JMFY01000068.1:0-2540 GCF_000765165.1 Clostridium sp. HMP27
TCCTCCAAGTTGAGCTATTCCCGCTTCCATAGAATTTCTTGTTCTTGTAGATTGTTCAAAGAACATTAAAAACATTGTCTTATGTGGTAAATATGGAGTATCTATTCCCATTGCAAATTTTCTCTTTAAATCATAGGATACATCTAACATTGTTTCTATTTCTTCATTTGTGTAATCCTGTAATGTTATAAAGTGTCTTCCCCTAAATACTGTTTGCATTTTTATATCCCCCAATCTTTTATTTAAACTATCTTAACTTCATCCCCGGCTTGTATGTAGCCTTGTTCTAATATCCGTGCAAATATACCTTCTCTTGGCATTATGCACTTTCCTGTAATCTTACTTATTTGGCATCCACTATGACACTCTTTTCCTATTTGAGTGACTTCCATAACTACTTCACCTATTTTGAGTTTTGTGCCTATAGGTAATGTATAAAGAATTATTCCTTTGGTAGTTATGTTTTCTGCAAATACCCCAGGGGTCAGCTCACTTAGCCCTAGTTCTTTCATTTTATCTATACTTTCTTCAGCTAAAAGACTTACCTGTCTGTGCCAATTTCCTCCATGAGCGTCACCTTCTAGCCCAAAATCCTTTTTAAAAAATCCCTTTTCTATAGGATTTTTTATAACTCCTTTTTTTTCACTAATATTAATTGAAATAACTTTAGCCATAGAGCATCCCCCCGTCTTTTTACCTTTTATTTCTCTCAATTTTAACTATATCTTCTGCAATTTTATGTGCTTCTTTTCTTACGCTTTTTGTATTCACAGTTAATAATTCGCCGTCTTTTACAACTATCCTTCCATTTACCATGGTCATCTTAACCAAACTTGTGTTTCCACAGGTAACTAATCCTACTAACGGATTATGGCATCCTGCATAAGCTACGTCGTCTAAATCATAAAGTACTATATCTGCAGCCTTTCCACCTTCAAGTATACCAATATCATATCTTCCCAGCACCTCTGCCCCTCCCCTAGTTGCAAGTCTTAGTATGTTATAAGCATCTAGCCCCTCAGTACCATATTTTAAGTGATTTAAAAGATAAGCACGTCTAACTTCTTCCCACATATTTGACCCATCATTTGAAGCACTTCCATCCACTGCTATGCTAACCTTCACTCCTGCCTTTAGTAGATCTGTAGTAGGACATATACCACTATTTAATTTCATATTTGAAGATGGACAATGAGCTACCCCTGATCCCTTAAGCTTTTTCATTTCCTCTTCATTTACATGAATTACATGGGCAAACCATACGTCTTCACCAAGCCATCCTACACTTTCCATAAGCTCCACTGGCTTTCTTCCGTACATTTCTAAGCAAAATCTTTCTTCATCCTTTGTTTCTGCTAAATGAGTATGAAGCATAACCCCATTTTTTCTTGCAAGTTCTTGAGATTTAATCATTAAATCTTCAGTTACAGAAAATGGTGAGCATGGTGCTAGTGCTATCCTTGTCATAGCTAAATCTTCTTTATCATGGTATTTATTTATAAGTCTTTCACTGTCCTCAAGTATCCTATCTCCACTTTGAACTACGCTATCTGGTGGTAGTCCTCCATTACTTTTCCCAAGCGACATCGAACCTCTTGTGGCATGAAATCTTATCCCTATTTCCTTAGCTGCTCTTATCTGTTCATCTATTAAGGTAGATGGTTTATTTTCTGGAAATACATAATGATGATCCATAGTTGTTGTACAACCCGTTCTCAAAAGTTCACTAAATCCAACCATTCCTCCATAATATACAGCCTCTGGACCTATATGCTTCCAAAATTCATAAAGTCCAACAAGCCATGGGAAAAGGGGCTTTTCTTGAACTTCATCTATCCCCCTAAATAAAGTTTGGTATAAATGATGATGGGTATTTACAAAACCAGGCATAGCTAGAAGTCCTCTACAATCTATAACCTCCATGTCCATCTCCAGCTTAATATCCTTATCTATCTTCTCAATTACCCTATCATTAATCAAAATGTCATATCCATCAAAAATACTATCCTTATTATCAAAAGTTACAACTTTACTCAAGCCTTTTAATAACTTCTTCATTGAAAATCACCGCCTGTTATAATCAACTAATCTCTAAACCTACACCCTAATTACTACTTTACTTTCCGCCCATAAGTAAAGTCATTACAGCTTTAGCTGTATGAATTCTATTTTCTGCCTCATCATATATTACAGAGTGCGGTCCATCTATTACTGAATCCACAACTTCATTTTTTCTATCTGCTGGTAATGCATGCATATATATGCTATTTGGTTTTGTAAGTGCCATCATTTCCTCTGTACATTTCCATGCCTTGTTTGCTTCAAGCAGGTCATCTATAACATCTTTACTTTGATTTGTTACCCAGTTCCCCCAATTCTTTGGTATTACTACATCTGCATCCTTATATGCTTCTTCCATGTTATTAGTAAGTGTTACGCTGCCACCATATTGTGCTGCATAAACTTTTGCCTTTTCTATTACCCAATCTGGTAATTCATATCCCTTTGGATATGCAAGCGTTACGTCCATTCCAAACCTT
>NZ_JMFY01000069.1:0-1943 GCF_000765165.1 Clostridium sp. HMP27
TTCATCATTTAAAAGTTCTTTACTGAAGCTGAACTGCTGAAGCCTTCCATTAAGCTGCTGAGTTCCCTTTATACTGCTTCCAAGGGCTGTCACTGCTGGTTTTAGACAACCTCATTTTAAGTATGTTTGAATTTCTCAACAAACTTTATTGCCATTTATAGTATCCTTTCACTCGATTTTGGGGAAAAAAGAGCTAACGCTTTGAACGTTAGCTCTCAATGTTATTATGATTATACAGTATTTTATAGTCCTATTAATCTCATTATAAGCATAATGTACTTTAATTTATTTCACTTCATTTTATTGATATATTTACATGGGATAAAATCTGATAACCATACCTTTTCATTCCCTTTATAGAAAAACAGCCCATCTCTATAAGCTTGATTCGCACTGATTTTTAGAATAATTGGCTCATCATCTCTTCTTTTACCAACTTGAAGCGCAGTATCAATATCTACAGATAAGTGCACATATTGTCTCTCTTTGGGAACTAATCCGTCTTTACTAATTGAGTCCCAAAAGCGTCTAGCAGTACCATGATAAAGAACTTCTGGTGGCTTTTTTACTTCTCTTAATATCTTTTGTGGTATGGAATGACCGTATAAAGCTCTAATTCTTCCTGACAATATTTCATGACGTTTTTTATCAGATGTTTCAATCATTTTATATAAATCTTTTTCATTTAAATTCCTCCATTGATTATTTTCTTTTAAAGCCATCAATAACTGTTTTATGTCTACCCAACCAGTATCATCAATCTCTAATTCATATTTCCAAGGAGCATGTCTTAATGCATATGAAACTTCTTTACTTAATTCTAAATAGTTTATATTTAATCCCTCCTAAATCAATGTTGTCATTATTTATATAAAATTAATCATTTCATCAATTGCATCTCTAAACCAACTCCAAAAATCACTATACACTTTTCTTTGTTCATACCCTGGGGATGCAAAATCATGAATAATTTGAACCTCTTCTCCTTTTCCAAATTCAAAGCAAGCAACATCATCATTATCATCTCTTCTGGCAAATGGTATTAGTATTCTATTTGGATACCTATTCTTCATTCCCTCATACCTGCTTAACGCCTGATTGTTATCCATAATATACCATAAGTCTAAATCCACTAAATTTAATTTAACAATTCTTATAAAAGACTCTGGATATTTAAATCCATTCTTTAACACATCAATATCTGGTAACTGTATACTCATAATTACTTACCATCCCATCCTATAATATTTGAACCAAATGGATACCTACTTCTAAATGCTGAACTTTGCTTTCCTATTCTTAAATTTACTGCATCCCCCCACGTTTGTGGAACGCCTTTTTTTGTTGTGAATCTCTCTATAAACTCCTTTGGCAATCGCTGATTTGAATCATGTACAATAGCTTTAACATTAATACCTGAATATCTTGCAGAAAGTACACGTGTATTATCAATTGAAGTATACTTTCCGTCTGGCATTTTTATAACATCAATCGATGACCCCTGCCAACCGTTTGTTTTCATGCTTTTTATTACTTGATTAGCATCATTTACAGAATTTTGGCTGAATCTAATCTTATTAGGATTTAATGTAACAGCTTTATCTGCCGTCCTACTTAATATATTGCTTACACCTTCTCGAATCTTACTTGTTACATAAGCCTTAGCTACTTGAAGATGCACATAGATCTTAACGGCTGCTGTTAAAAAGAACATATTTACCTTTGCTTTTATATCCACCCATGAATGCCCACTTGGATCTTCCATATTCACTGGGTTGTTAGCACAATATATAAACATATTATGGCTTAGTAATTCTCCTGGACTTCCAATAAGTCCATCCGCATTAATAAATCTGCCCATTTCAGAATTATAATATCTAGAATTCAAATAATACAACCCTGTCTCGGTATCAAACCTATACCCTCTATATCTATAAGGATTC
>NZ_JMFY01000007.1:0-73786 GCF_000765165.1 Clostridium sp. HMP27
ACAATAGAAGAATAATAAAAATAATGTTGAAAATTTTCAAATCAAGGTATATACTTTAGCTATGCATAGCAAAAGAAGAGTGTTTTACACTCTTCTTTTTTATAAAGTGTAGATATATAACATATATTGGGCTGTTAGATAAAATAAAAAAAATACTTGTCAACTTTAAAGAAATAGTGTATACTATAGAAGTTGTATTGTGATAACAGCGATGAGGTAAGAGGTTGCCGGACTTCCGGGTAATTCTTAACCTAGTTAGTTTTGGTCTAGAACCAGGCGACGGTTATTTTGTGATGTGTTTCGTTGTGGTGTATAATGCAACACCCGGAGCAGTTTATAGAATATATCCGCTGTTGTACGTATGAAGTAAAGCGTGCAGGAAAAAAGGAGGGAAATTAAATGGCAAAACAAAAAATTAGAATTAGACTAAAAGCATTTGATCACACAATTTTAGATCAATCAGCTCAAAAAATTGTTGAAACTGCTAAAACATCAGGAGCAAAGGTAGCAGGTCCAGTGCCACTACCAACAGAAAAAGATATTGTTACTATATTAAGAGCTCCGCATAAGTACAAAGATTCAAGAGAGCAGTTTGAAATTAGAACTCATAAGAGATTAATTGATATCCTTAGCCCATCACCAAAGACTGTTGATGCGTTAATGAGATTAGATTTACCAGCAGGCGTTGATATTGAAATAAAATTATAATTGTAATAGATTTTACTATTACGAACTATTATGACTGCGTAATAATGTGGTCCGCTAATATGTTGAGGAGGTGTAACAATTGAAAAAAGCTATAATAGGTAAAAAGCTTGGAATGACTCAGATATTTGATGAAAACAATAAGGTGGTTCCTGTAACAGTAATTGAAGCAGGTCCATGTGTAGTTACTCAGAAGAAAACTGTTGAAAAAGATGGTTACGAGGCTATACAGGTAGGATATGGCGTAATAAAAGAAAAATTAGTTAACAAGCCATTAAAGGGTCACTTCGGCAAAGCAGGTGTAGAATCTAAAAGATTATTAAAGGAATTCAAATTAGAGAATTCTAATGATTATCAAGTAGGACAGGAATTAAAGGCAGATTTATTTGTAGCAGGAGATAAAGTTGATGTATCTGGAGTTTCCAAGGGTAAGGGATTCCAAGGTACAATAAAAAGATGGAATGGTCACAGAGGACCAATGACACACGGTTCTAAATTCCATAGATCAGTAGGTTCCATGGGAGCTTCTTCAGATCCATCAAGAACTTTCAAAAACAAGAAGATGCCTGGACACATGGGAAACAGAAATACAACTGTATTAAATTTAGAAGTTGTTAAAATTATGCCAGAAAAAAATATAATTTTAATTAAGGGCGGAGTACCAGGACCAAATAAAGGTTTTGTGGTAATAAGAAATACCGTTAAAGCTTAATTTTTGTAGAAAGGAGGATGCAGAATGCCTACAGTAGGATTATTTAATAAACAAGGTCAAAAGGTTGGAGATGTTCAATTAGCAGATAATATATTTGCTGCTGAAATTAATGAGTATGCATTACATCAAGTAGTTGTAGCTCAATTAGCTAATAAAAGACAAGGAACTCAGTCTGCAAAGACAAGAGCAGAAGTTTCTGGAGGCGGAATAAAGCCTTGGAGACAAAAGGGAACTGGTAGAGCAAGACAAGGATCAACAAGATCTCCACAATGGATACACGGAGGTATTGTTTTTGCTCCAAAGCCAAGAAGCTATAGAGTTTCAATTCCAAAGTCAATGAGAAGGGTTGCTATGAAGTCAGCTTTATCTGCGAAAGTTAAAGATAATGACATGATAGTATTAGAAAATCTTGAATTAGAAGCTCCAAAGACTAAGGAAATGGTTGCTATGTTAAATGCTTTTGAAGCTAAAAAGACTTTAATTGTTACAGCTGAATCAAACGAAAATGTTTATAAATCAGCTAGAAACATTGAAGGAGTAGCAGTTATTCCAGTAAACAATTTAAATGTATATGATATTTTAAAGTATGAAAAGTTTATTATAACTAAGGATGCTGTATCTAAAGTTGAGGAGGTGTATGCATAATGAAGCTAACAAATTATGATATAATAAGAAGACCTGTTATAACTGAAAAAAGTATGGCTTCTATGGGAGAAAAGCAGTACACCTTTATCGTAGATAAGCATGCTAATAAGTGTCAAATAAAAACAGCTGTTGAAGCAGTATTTGGCGTAAAAGTAGAAGAAGTGAGAACTGCAAACATTCTTGGAAAGAACAAGAGAGTTGGAGTGCACTTTGGAAAAAGACCTGATTACAAGAAAGCTGTAGTTAAACTAGCTCAAGATAGTAAAGCTATAGAATTCTTTGAAGGAATGTAATAATAAATTAAAGCGTTAGTGGCTATAAGCCAGATAAGCTAAGAAATGGAGGTTTACAAATGGCAGTTAAAACATTTAGACCTACCACTCCAAGTAGAAGACAGATGACTATGAGCACTTTTGAAGAAATTACAACAAATGAGCCAGAAAAGTCATTATTAGTTTCTTTAAGTAAAACAGGTGGTAGAAATAATACCGGTAAGATAACTGTTCGTCATCGTGGTGGCGGTGCAAAGAGAAAATATAGATTAATAGACTTCAAGAGAAATAAGGATGGAATTCCAGCTAAGGTTTCTAGCGTGGAATATGATCCAAACAGAACAGCATTTATAGCATTAGTTGTATATGCTGATGGTGAAAAAAGATACATAGTTGCTCCACACGGATTAAAAGTAGGGGATACAGTTGTATCAGGACCAGAAGCTGATATAAAAGTAGGAAACTGCTTGCCATTAAAGAACATACCAGTAGGTACAATTGTTCATAACGTGGAATTAGCAAGAGGAAAAGGTGCTCAGCTTGTAAGAGCAGCAGGAAGTTCCGCACAGTTAATGGCTAAAGAAGGAGACTATGCAACTTTAAGACTTCCAAGTGGAGAAATGAGATACGTTAGAGTAGAATGTAGAGCTACTATAGGAACAGTATCAAATTTAACTAATGATATAATTAACATTGGTAAAGCTGGAAGAACAAGACACAAGGGTTTCAGACCTACAGTTAGAGGTTCTGTAATGAATCCTAATGACCATCCACACGGTGGTGGAGAAGGTAGAACACCAGTTGGACGCCCAGGTCCTCTTACTCCATGGGGTAAACCAGCACTTGGATACAAAACTAGAAAACATAAAAAGTATTCAGATAGACTTATCGTTAAGAGAAGAACTAAATAATTTGAAGAGAATATTTTTATTCTCTTCAAAGATTATTATAACGGTTATATGAAGGGAGGCCATAAATTTGAGTAGATCTGTTAAAAAAGGACCTTTTATACATGAGGGACTTTTAATGAAAATAAATGAAATGAACAAAAATGGAGAAAAGAAAGTTGTAAAGACTTGGTCTAGAAGTTCAACTATTTTCCCACAGATGATTGGTCATACTATAGCAGTGCATGATGGAAGAAAACATGTTCCTGTATATGTTACTGAAGATATGGTAGGACATAAATTAGGAGAATTTGCTCTAACAAGAACTTATAAAGGTCATGTAGATAAGACAGCTAAATCAAGTTCTGTTAGATAATGCGGGAAGGAGGTAATAATAAATGGAAGCTAAAGCAATAGCTAAATATGTAAGAATGTCCCCAATGAAAGTGGGTATAGTTCTTGATTTAATAAGAAATAAGAATGTAAATGAGGCCTTTGCTATATTAAAATATACTCCTAAAAGAGCAGCTGTAGTTGTAGAAAAAGTTTTAAAATCAGCTGTAGCAAATGCAGAAAATAATTTAAACTTAGATATAAATACATTATATGTAGCGGAAGCTTACGCTTGTCAGGGACCTGTATTAAAGAGATTTCAACCTCATGCACAAGGTAGAGCTTTTAGAATACTTAAGAGAACTAGTCATATAACATTAGTTGTTAAAGAAAGAGCTTAAAAGAAGGAGGGAAACAGATGGGTCAGAAAGTACATCCACACGGCTTAAGAGTTGGAGTAATTAAAGATTGGGATGCTAAATGGTATTCTGATAAAAAGAATTTTGCAGATAACTTAGTAGAAGACAATAATATAAGAGAATTCGTAAAGAAAAAATCTTATGCTGCTGGAATCTCAAAAATAGAAATAGAAAGAGCTGCAAAAAGAGTTAAGTTAAACATCTATACTGCTAAACCAGGAATGATAATTGGTAAGGGTGGTCAAGGAATAGATGCTTTAAGAAACGAACTTAAGAAGTTTGTAAAAGATGATAAAAATATATTAATAAATATAGTAGAAGTTAAGAATGCAGAAACAAATGCACAATTAATGGCTGAAAATGTTGCTCAACAGTTAGAAAAGAGAATTTCTTTCAGAAGAGCAATGAAGCAAACTATACAAAGAGCGATGAAATCAGGAGTTAAAGGTGTTAAGACTGCTTGCTCAGGAAGACTTGGAGGAGCAGATATAGCTAGAACTGAACAGTATCATGAAGGCACAATTCCACTTCAGACATTAAGAGCTGATATCGATTATGGATTTGCTGAAGCAGATACTACATTTGGTAAAATAGGAATAAAAGTTTGGGTATATAGAGGTGAAGTTCTTCCAGTTAAAAAAGAAAAAAAGGAAGAAGTTAATGCATAGGGAAGGAGGAATATGACATGTTAATGCCTAAAAGAGTTAAACATCGTAAAGTACAACGCGGCAGAATGAAGGGTAAGGCTACAAGAGGAAACTTTATAGCATATGGTGATTACGGTTTACAAGCTACTGAATGTGGTTGGATTACTAGCAATCAGATAGAATCAGCCAGAATAGCTATAAATAGATATATAAAAAGAGGAGGAAAACTTTGGATAAAGATTTTCCCAGATAAACCAGTTACTGAAAAGCCAGCTGAAACACGTATGGGTTCCGGTAAAGGTTCACCAGAGTACTGGGTAGCAGTTATAAAACCAGGTAGAGTTTTATTTGAGTTAACAGGTGTAGATGAAAAGGTTGCTAGAGAAGCTATGAGACTTGCATCACACAAACTACCTGTATCAACTAAATTTGTAAAAAGATCAGACTTTGAGGAAATGGGTGGTGAAATCAATGAAGGCTAAAGAATTACAAGAATTAAGACAAAACAACCCACAAGATTTAGAGGGTAAATTAAATGACCTTAAGGGCGAATTATTTAACCTAAGATTTCAATTAGCTACTGGCCAATTAGAAAACCCAATGAGAATAAGAGAAGTTAAAAAATCTATAGCCCAGATTAAAACCATCCTTAGAGAAGCAGAACTAAGGACTATTGAGCAGTAATTGAGAGGAGGTTCATCCTGTGGAAAGAAAATTAAGAAAGACAAGATTAGGTAGAGTTGTTTCTGATAAAATGGATAAGACAATTGTTGTTGCAGTTGAAACAAAAGTTCGTCACCCACTATACGGAAAAACAATTAATAGAACAACTAAATTCAAAGCTCATGATGAAAATAATGAAGCAAAGATGAATGATAGAGTATTAATAATGGAAACTAGACCATTATCTAAAGATAAAAGATGGAGACTTGTAGAAATAGTAGAAAAAGCTAAATAATAGTTACAAAGGCTGAAAGGAGGGTATTTGAATGATTCAGCAGCAAACTATACTAAAAGTTGCAGATAACTCTGGCGCTAAAGAAATAATGTGTATTAGAGTATTAGGTGGATCAAAAAGAAAATGGGGTAACATAGGCGATATAATCGTTGCTAGTGTTAAAAGTGCAACACCAGGCGGTGTTGTTAAAAAAGGTGAAGTAGTTAAAGCCGTTATAGTAAGATCTGTTAAAGGATTAAGAAGAGCAGACGGATCATACATAAGATTTGATGAAAATGCGGCTGTTATAATAAAAGATGATAAACAGCCAAAGGGTACTCGTATCTTTGGACCTGTAGCTAGAGAGATAAGAGACAAAGAATTCACAAAAATTTTATCCTTAGCACCAGAAGTTCTATAGGATAGGGAGGTGACTTGAATGCAGAATAAAATACATGTTAGAAAACAGGATACTGTAATGGTTATATCTGGTAAAGATAAAGGCAAAATAGGTGAAGTTGTAAGTGTATTACCTAAGACTAACAAAGTATTAGTTAAGGGTGTTAATTTAATTACAAAACACCAAAAACCAAGCAAAGAGAATATGCAGGGTGGAATAGTTCATAAAGAAGCACCTATATATAGTTCCAAAGTTATGTTATACTGCACAAAGTGCAAATCAGTAACAAGAATAAGTCATAAGTTATTAGATGACGGAACTAAGGTAAGAGTTTGTAAAAAGTGTGGAGAAACATTCTAATCTTGAAAGGAGGTTTACTTAATGAATCCAAGATTACAAGAAAAGTATGAAAAAGAAGTTGTACCAGCTTTAATGGAAAAGTTCGGATATAAAAATATAATGGAAGTTCCAAAGCTTGATAAAATAGTTATTAACATGGGTATTGGAGAAGCTAAGGATAATCAGAAGGTATTAGAATCAGCTGTTAGCGATTTAACTATAATAGCAGGTCAAAAGCCAATATTAACAAGAGCTAAAAAATCTATTGCTAACTTCAAAATCAGAGAGAACATGGCAATAGGCTGTAAGGTAACATTAAGAAAGAACACAATGTATGAATTTGCAGATAAGTTAATGAATGTAGCTCTTCCAAGAGTTAGAGACTTTAGAGGAATCTCTGATAAGTCTTTTGATGGTAGAGGAAATTATTCATTAGGACTTAAAGAACAATTAATATTCCCAGAAATTGAATATGATAAAATTGATAAAGTTAGAGGAATGGATATAACATTTGTAACTACTGCAAAGACTGACGAGGAAGCTAGAGAATTATTAAGATTCCTTGGAATGCCATTTGCTCAGTAATTAAGGAGGGAAAACTGTGGCACGTAAAGCTTTGATAGAAAAATGGAAAAAAGAACCTAAGTATTCCACTAGAGCTTATACAAGATGTAGAATATGTGGTAGACCACACGCTGTGCTAAGAAAGTTTGGTATATGCCGTATTTGCTTTAGAGAACTTGCATATAAAGGACAGATACCAGGATGCAAGAAAGCTAGCTGGTAATATAGAATAGGAAAGGAGGCACATTAAATGGTAATGACTGACCCAATTGCTGATTTATTAACTCGTATAAGAAACGCAAATATAGTTAAACATGAAACTGTAGAAATACCTTCTTCAACTATAAAGAAGGCTATTGCAAACATAATGTTACAAGAAGGATATATAAAGAACGTTGAGGAATATACTGACGGATCAGTTCCAATGTTAAAAGTAACAATGAAATATGGTCAGAACAAAGAGAAGACTATTACTGGTTTAAAGAGAATATCAAAACCAGGATTAAGAGTATATTGCAGAAAAGAAGAGATTCCTAGAGTGTTGAATGGATTAGGAGTAGCTATCGTATCAACTTCAAAAGGAATAGTTACAGATAGAGAAGCAAGAAAATTAGCTGTAGGCGGAGAAGTTCTTTGCTACATATGGTAATTAGGAAACAGGAGGTGTAATTATGTCAAGAATTGGTAGACTTCCAATAGCTATACCTAATGGTGTAACTTTCGCAGTAACACCAGACAACGTTGTTACTGTTAAAGGACCAAAGGGTGAACTTGTTAAAGCTATGAACACTGCTATTAATATAGCTGTTGAAGATAATTCTGTTGTAGTAACAAGAAATAATGATCAAAAACAAAACAGAGCTCTTCATGGATTAACAAGAGCTTTAATCAATAATATGATTATTGGAGTAACTGAAGGATACAAAAAGACTTTAGAATTAGTTGGTGTAGGTTATAGAGCTCAAGTGCAGGGAAATAAATTAGTAATGAGCTTAGGATTCTCACATCCAGTTGAAATAGAACCAGTAGAAGGTGTTCAATTCCAAGTTGAAGGAAATAACAAGGTAGTAGTTAGCGGTATAGATAAACAAAAGGTAGGAAACGTTGCTGCTGATATAAGAAGTTGGAGAAAACCTGAACCTTACAAAGGAAAAGGTATCAAGTATGATAACGAAGTTATTAGACGTAAGGAAGGTAAGACTGGTAAGAAATAATAAGAAAGGAGTGAGTTTCAATGATTAATAAGCAAGATAGACAAGAATCAAGAGTGAGACGTCACATAAGAGTTCGTAAAAAAGTTTTTGGAACTCCTGAAATGCCAAGACTTGCAGTATATAGAAGCGAAAAGAACATATATGCTCAGATAGTTGATGACATAAATGGAGTAACTTTAGTTTCAGCTTCCAGTTTAGAAAAAGAATTCAGTGCAGTTGGAAGCAATAAAGAAGGAGCTAAATTAGTAGGCCAGTCTGTAGCTAAAAAAGCTATAGAAAAAGGAATTACTAAAGTAGTGTTTGATAGAGGCGGATACATTTATCACGGAAGAGTGCAACAACTTGCCGAAGGTGCAAGAGAAGCAGGTTTACAATTCTAATAAAGGAGGGAAATAAATGAGAATAGATCCTAGCACTTTAAACTTGAAGGAAAAAGTAGTTTTTATTAATAGAGTTGCTAAGGTTGTTAAAGGTGGTAGAAACTTTAGATTTAGCGCCCTCGTTGTAGTAGGAGACGAAAATGGTCATGTAGGCGTAGGTATGGGAAAATCTATAGAAATACCTGAAGCAATTAGAAAAGGCATAGAAGACGCAAAGAAGAATTTAGTGGAAGTTGCAATGGTAGGAACTACAGTTCCACATAATATAGAAGGTAAATTCGGTACTGGAAGAGTACTTATAATGAAATCTAAAGAAGGTACAGGAGTTATAGCTGGGGGTCCAGTTAGAGCGGTACTTGAACTAGCAGGATTAAAAGATGTTAGAGCAAAATCTTTAGGTTCCAATAACCCAAGAAACATGGTTAATGCAACTATCGACGGTTTATCAAAAGTAAGAACAGCTGAGCAAATAGCTAAGCTAAGAGGAAAAACCGTTGAAGAGATCTTAGGTTAGGAGGGAATAGCCTTGGCTAAACTTAAAATTACTTTAAAAAGAAGTACAATTGGTAGAAGAAAAGATCAGATAGCTACAGTTACCGCTCTTGGATTAAAGAAAATCGGTAAAACTGTTGAACATGATGACACTCCTCAAATCAGAGGAATGATAAATAAGGTAAGCTACCTTTTAGATGTAGAAGAAGTACAGTAAAAGAGGAGGTGTAACTATAATGAAACTTCACGAATTAAGACCAGCAGAAGGTTCTAGAAAAGCTCCTAAAAGAGTCGGAAGAGGTACAGGTTCAGGCCTTGGAAGAAATGCAGGTAAGGGAGAAAAGGGACAGAATGCTAGATCAGGCGGTGGCGTAAGACCAGGATTTGAAGGTGGCCAGATGCCTTTATATAGAAGATTACCTAAAAGAGGATTTACGAACATATTTGCTAAAGAATATGCTACTATAAATGTAGATAGATTAAACATATTTGAAGATGGAACAGAAGTAACTCCAGAAGTATTAATGGAAAACGGAGTAATAAGTAAAGTATACGACGGAGTTAAAATTCTTGGAAATGGCGAACTAACTAAAAAGTTAACTGTAAAAGCTACAAAGTTCTCCAAGGCAGCAGCTGAAAAGATTGAGACAGCTGGAGGAAAAGTTGAGGTGATATAATGTTATCAACCCTACGTAATGCCTGGAAAGTTCCAGATCTAAAAAAGAGACTAATATTTACATTCTTTATGTTAGCTCTTTTTAGAATGGGTAATTTTATCCTTGTTCCTGGAATAGATCGAACTAAGTTACAAGCTCTTTCACAGGGTGGAAACTTGTTTGCTTTTTATGACTTGATATCTGGTGGTGCTTTCAGTAATTTTAGTATATTTGCAATGGGTGTAGGGCCGTATATTAACTCATCCATTATATTTCAACTGTTAACTATTGCTTTACCTTCTTTAGAACAACTTTCTAAAGAAGGAGAAGATGGCAGAAAGAAGATTCAGCAATATACTCGTTATGGAGCTATATTCTTTGCCATAGTTCAGGCATTTAGTACGTATGCTATAATTTCAAGAGCTGGGGCACTACAAGATGCATCAAGGCTAAACATGTTCTTGATTATTCTTACTTTAACGACAGCATCCACATTTTTAATGTGGTTTGGAGATAAGATTACTGTAAAAGGTGTAGGTAATGGTATATCACTCTTAATATTTGTCAATATTATATCTGGGATTCCAAAAACTATATATCAAGTTGCTGCATTACAAAAGGTAGAAGAAGTAAACTTTATACAAGTGATAATGTTCGCTGTTCTAGCAGTAGCTTTATTTATAGTAGTAGTTATCATGAGTTTAGCAGAGAGAAGAATTCCTGTTCAATATGCAGGTAAGACTGTAGGCGGTAGGGTATATAAAGGACAATCAACTCATATTCCTATTAATGTTAACTCATCAGGAGTTATAGGAATTATATTTGCTATGTCAGTTATGCAGTTTCCTGCCACTATAGGAGCTATTTGGCCAGAATCTAAGTTTTATACTTTTGTTACAGGAAGTAAATTTAGTTTATTCAAAGAAGGAAGCTTGCAGTATATGGTTATATATTTCATCCTTGTAGTATTTTTTACATGGTTTTATACTCAGGTTACTTTCAAGCCAGATGAAATGGCTGAAAACATGCATAAATCATCAGGATTCGTTCCAGGAATAAGACCTGGAGATTCAACTGCTAACTATATAGATAAGATATTAACAAGAATATCTATACTAGGAGGTATTTTTGTTGCTATGATAGCTATTCTTCCTATAATTATAGCAAATGGTACTCCGTTTAAAGGAGTTTACTTTGGTGGTACAGGACTATTAATAATGGTCAGTGTAGCGCTTGAAGCTGTAAGACAAATAGAATCACAGTTGGTTATGAGACATTACCAAGGATTCTTAAAGTAATATATAATTGGAGATGGTTTAGTTGAATATAATTTTATTAGGTCCTCCAGGAGCTGGAAAAGGGACTCAGGCTAAATTAATAAGTGAAAAGTATTCCATACCACATATATCTACAGGAGATATTTTTAGAAAGAATATTTCTGAAAAAACGCCCCTAGGAGTAAAGGCAAAAGGCTACATGGATAAGGGTCAGTTAGTTCCTGATGAGTTAACTATAGATCTAGTTAAAGACAGATTACAACAAGATGATTGTAAGAATGGATTTCTTCTAGATGGATTCCCAAGAACAGTTGCGCAAGCAGAAGCATTAGATGGATTTTTACATGAAGATAATCAAAGCATAAATTCGTCACTTTTAATAGATGTTCCTCAGGAGTATATACTTGAGAGAATGACTGGAAGAAGAGTTTGTAATTCATGTGGAGCAAGTTATCATGTAAAATTCAATCCTTCAAAGGTTGAAGGAAAGTGTGATGTTTGTGGAAGTGAGTTAATTCAAAGAAAAGATGATTCAGAGGAAACAGTTAGAGAAAGACTTGACGTTTATTCAAAGCAGACGCAACCTTTAATTCAGTACTATAGTGATAAAGAAGTGTTATCCACTATAGATGGTACAAGAGAAATAAAAGAAGTATTTGAGAATATTTCTGATATTTTGGGGAGCGAAAAATAAATGATATTAATTAAAAATGATATGGAAATTGAATATATGAGGCAAGCAGGTAAAGTTGTGGGTGACACTCTAGCAAAACTTCAAGAGGTTATAAAGCCTGGTATAACTACTGCAGACTTGGATAAAATAGCTGAGGAATTTATTGCAAAAAGGGATGCTAAGCCATCTTTTAAAGGGTATCATGGATTCCCAGCTTCCATATGTACATCAGTAAATAGTGAAGTAGTACATGGAATTCCTTCTAAAGATAGGGTGCTTCAAGAGGGAGATATAATAAGCATAGATTGCGGAGCTATACTTAATGGGTACCATGGTGATGCGGCAAGAACATTTGCTGTAGGAAATATATCCAAGGAAGCAGAGCAACTAATTAATGTAACTAGAGAAGGTTTTTTCAAAGGCATAGAAAAGGCTATAGTAGGTAATAGACTAACAGATATTTCACACTCAATTCAAATGCATGTGGAAAGTTTTGGGTATTCTATTGTTCGAGACTATGTTGGTCATGGTATAGGAAGAGATATGCATGAAGCTCCTGAAGTTCCTAACTTCGGTAGACCTGGAAGAGGACCAAAATTGACTAAGGGTATGGTGCTAGCCATAGAGCCGATGGTAAATATAGGCGCATATCAAGTTTTTGTAGAAGATAATGAATGGACAGTATTAACAAGTGATAATAGCTTATCTGCTCATTATGAAAATACAGTAGCTATCTTAGAAAATGGACCGGAAATATTAACACTAGGTCAGTAGAGGTGAATAATTTGGAACAAAACGACCACATTGGCAAGGTAGTGTATTCTAAAGCTGGAAGAGATAAGGATAGGCTTTTTGTGATTGTTGCAAAGCTAAATGAAGAGTATGTATATATTTCAGATGGAAGCTTAAGACTAATAGAAAATCCTAAAAAGAAAAAAATAAAACACTTATCTTTTACCAACATATTATCAGAAGAAATAAGAGAATTAATACTATCAGGAAATACAATTAATAATTCATTAATTAGAAAGTTTTTGCAGTCTCACGACATGAATAAGGAGGTTTGAGACCTTATGTCAAAGGAAGATGTAATTGAAATGCAGGGTACTGTATTAGAAGCTTTACCTAATGCAATGTTTGAAGTAGAACTAGAAAGTGGTCATAAGATATTAGCACATATTTCTGGAAAGCTAAGAATGAATTTTATTAAAATTTTACCAGGTGATAAAGTAACTGTTGAGTTATCTCCATACGATTTGACACGTGGAAGAATAACCTGGAGAGCAAAGTAATAAGGAGGGTTAGCTATGAAAGTAAGACCATCTGTTAAACCTATATGCGAAAAATGTAAAGTTATTAAAAGAAAAGGCAGAGTTATGGTTATCTGTGAAAACCCAAAACATAAGCAAAAACAGGGTTAGTTAAAGTCAATAATGTTTTAGGTGCGGCTGACGTTAGAAGCTCGTCTTTCTAATGGCCTAAACTTTAGATATAAATAAATTCATATTACTCATAAAGAAGATATTCAGGAGGTGTAAATTTTAATGGCAAGAATAGCAGGTATTGACCTACCAAAGGAAAAAAGAATAGAAATAGGCATAACCTACATTTATGGAATTGGATTACCAACAGCTCATAAAATTCTTAAAGAAACAGGAATAAATCCAGACACAAGAGTTAGAGATTTAACTGAAGAAGAAGTAAACTCATTAAGAGACTATATAAATAAGAATTTAATAGTTGAGGGTGATTTGAGAAGAGATATCGCTCTTGATATAAAGAGATTAATGGAAATAGGATCTTACAGAGGAATAAGACACAGAAAAGGTCTTCCAGTAAGAGGTCAGAAAACTAAGACCAATGCTAGAACTAGAAAAGGTCCTAAGAAAATGGTTGCGAGCAAAAAGAAGAAATAAGATCTAATAATAAATAAGGAGGGATAAAGATGGCAGCTGGATCAAAGGTTAAAAAGACAAGAAGAAGAAAAGAAAGAAAAAATGTTGAACATGGTTGTGCTCATATACAATCAACTTTCAACAATTCTATAGTTACTATAACTGATGCCGTTGGAAATGCATTATCTTGGTCAAGTGCAGGAGGACTAGGATTTAGAGGCTCAAGAAAGAGTACTCCATTTGCAGCTCAGATGGCAGCAGAAACTGCAGCAAAGGCAGCTATGGAACACGGTTTAAAGAGTGTAGAAGTTTTAGTTAAAGGACCAGGAGCAGGTAGGGAAGCGGCTATAAGATCACTACAGGCAGCTGGACTTGAAGTAACTTTAATTAAGGATGTTACTCCAATACCACATAATGGTTGTAGACCACCAAAGAGAAGAAGAGTCTAATATTATAGTAATAGGAGGTGTAATTTTAAATGGCAAGATATACTGGAGCAGTTTGCAGACTTTGCAGAAGAGAAGGATTAAAGCTATTCCTTAAAGGAGATAGATGTTATACAGATAAATGTGCGATCGCAAGAAGAGGATACGCACCTGGACAACATGGACAGAGTAGAAAGAAGATCTCTAACTATGGATTACAGTTAAGAGAAAAGCAGAAAGCTAAGAGAATATACGGGTTATTAGAAAAACAGTTCAGAATGAATTATGATAGAGCTGAAAGAGTAAAAGGCATAACAGGCGAAACTCTATTAAAGCTTCTTGAAATGAGACTTGATAATGTAGTTTATAGATTAGGTTACGGAAGTTCAAGAAAAGAAGCAAGACAGTTAGTAACTCATGGACATTTCTTAGTAAATGGAAAGAAAGTAGATATACCTTCTTACCAAGTAGCTGTAAATGATGTTATAGCTGTATGTGAAAAGAGTAGAGCTAGTGAAACTTTCAAAGTATTTGCTGAAAATCCAAAAACTTTACCAAACTGGTTATCTGGAAATCCAGAAAACTTTGAAGGTAAAGTAATAAGTGAACCAGCAAGAGTTGATATAGATGTACCTGTAAACGAAACATTAATAGTAGAGTTATACAGCAAATAATAATTAGCTTAATTAAAAGAATCAGTTGCCCTCAACGTCAATTTATATAAATAAAAAGGAGGGTTCTAAATGTTAGAAATAGAAAAGCCTAAAATAGAATGTGTAGAAATGGCTGAGGATGGTTCATATGGCAAGTTTGTTATAGAGCCACTAGAAAGAGGCTATGGAACAACCCTAGGAAATGCTTTAAGAAGAATATTACTTTCTTCATTACCTGGAGCAGCTGTTAATCACATAAAAATTGAAAATGTCCTTCATGAGTTTTCCACTGTTAAGGGAGTAAAAGAGGATGTAGCTGAGTTAATACTAAACATAAAGATGTTAGCTTTAAAAATGAATGGTGATGGACCTAGAACTATATATATAGATGCACAAGGACCAGGCGAAGTTACAGCAGGAGATATTAAAGCAGATGGTGATATAGAAATAATCAATAAGGATTTACATATAGCTACCCTTGATGATGAAGCAAGACTTTACATTGAGCTAATAGTAAATAGAGGTAGAGGATATGTCACTCAAAGCAAGAATAAGGCAGAAGGTATGCCTATAGGAACTATTCCTGTGGATTCAATTTATACTCCGATAAAGAGGGTCAACTTTACTGTTGAAAATACAAGAGTAGGCCAAATAACTGACTATGATAAGTTAACACTTGAATTATGGACTAATGGAACGATTATGCCAGATGAAGCTGTAAGCTTATCATCTAAAATATTAATTGAGCACTTTAAATTATTTATGACTTTAACAGATCACGCAAACAACGTAGAAATAATGGTAGAAAAAGAAGAAGATAAAAAAGAAAAAGTTTTAGAAATGACTATTGAAGAATTAGATTTATCTGTTAGAAGTTATAATTGCTTAAAGAGAGCAGGAATTAATACAGTTCAAGAATTAACAGAAAAAACTATGGATGATATGATGAAAGTTAGAAATCTAGGTAAGAAATCCCTAGAAGAAGTAGAACAAAAGCTTGAAGCTTTAGGCTTAGGTTTGAAACAAAGTGAGGAATAATTCACATATAGAATTTGCGTAAAAGGTAAGGAGGTATAGAGATGGCAGGATATCGTAAATTAGGTCGTCCAACTGACCAAAGAAGAGCTATGCTTAGAAATCTAGTTACTAGTTTCTTAAAAACTGGGAAAATAGAAACTACAGAAACTAGAGCAAAAGAAGCAAAAAACTTAGCTGAAAAAATGATCACTCTAGGAAAAAGAGGAGATCTTCATGCAAGAAGACAGGCACTTGCATTTATAACAGAAGAAGAAGTAGTTACAAACTTATTTGAAAATATAGCTCCTAAATATGCTGAAAGAAACGGTGGATATACTAGAATGTATAAAGTAGGTCCAAGAAGAGGCGATGGAGCTGAAATTGTTATATTAGAATTAGTATAGCAGCTTAGGGGATTAAGGAAATAGCTTAGTCCCCGTTTTAATATTTTGTTAACCACTACGAGGTGTTTAAATGAAAACAAAAATGATTGAATGTAGGGACGTAGTGTATAAGTATGAGGAACATGGTGAGGAAAAGGTTAAGATTGCTGTGAATCACGTAAGTTTAGAAATAAATAGAGGTGAATTTGTAGTAGTTTTAGGAAGAAATGGTTCTGGAAAGTCTACATTGGCAAAACATTTAAATGCACTTTTAATTCCTACAGAAGGCAAAGTATATGTAAATGACTTAGATACATCAGTAGCAGAAGATATATGGAGTATACGAAATGCAGCAGGAATGGTATTTCAAAATCCTGATAATCAAATAGTAGCTACTATAGTAGAAGAAGATGTTGCCTTTGGACCTGAAAATTTAGGGGTAGATCCTACTGAAATACGTAATAGAGTAGATGACTCTTTAAAAAGGGTAAACATGTATGAATATCGAAAGCATGCACCTCATTTATTATCTGGTGGTCAAAAACAACGAATAGCTATTGCAGGAGTATTAGCTATGATGCCAAAATGCATCATTTTTGATGAGCCTACGGCTATGTTAGATCCATCAGGAAGAAGAGAAGTAGTAAGGACTATAAAAGAACTAAATAAGAAATATGGCATTACTATTATACTTATTACTCACTATATGGAAGAAGCAGTAGAAGCTGATAGAATAATTGTTATGGATTCAGGAAAGGTAATTGAAGAAGGATCGCCTAGGGAGATTTTTAGTAAAGTGGAAACTATGAAGAAAACAGGCCTTGATGTACCTCAAGTGACAGAATTAGCTTATGAACTTCAAAAAGAGGGAATACATATTAATTCAGATATACTAACTATTGATGAGATGGTGAATGTGTTATGCCAATTAAAATAGAAAACTTGACTCATATATATATGAAGGGGACTCCTTTTGAAAAGGTGGCCTTAGATAATGTTTCTATAGAAATAAATAATGGAGAATTTATAGCCCTTATAGGGCATACGGGTTCTGGAAAATCCACTCTTATACAACATATTAATGGTTTACTTAAGCCTAGCTCAGGAAATATAGTTGTAGATGATGTTAATATTACTGCTAAGGGCGTTAAGCTATCAGATATAAGGAAAAAGGTTGGATTAGTATTTCAATACCCAGAATATCAATTATTTGAAGAAACTATAGAAAAGGATATAGCATTTGGTCCTAAAAATTTAGGATTAAATGATGAAGAAGTAGTAAAAAGGGTCAAAAGAGCAATGAATATAGTTGGATTAGATTATGAAACCTATAAAGATAAATCTCCATTTGAATTAAGTGGAGGTCAAAAAAGAAGAGTTGCAATAGCAGGGGTTGTAGCTATGGAACCTAAGGTTCTTATATTAGATGAACCCACAGCAGGTCTTGACCCAAAAGGTAGAGATGATATATTAGGAAATATAAAGGAACTCCATAATGAATATAACATGACTATTATATTAGTTTCACATAGTATGGAGGATGTAGCAAAATTGGCTACTAGAATACTGGTGATGGATAAAGGAAAATGTATCTTAAATGGGACACCTTCTAAAATATTTAAGGAAATAAATACTTTAGAAAGTGTAGGGCTAGGAGTTCCACAGGTAACTTATTTAGTACAAAGATTAAGAGAAAAAGGCTTCGACATATCTGAAGATGTATTTACTGTAGAACAAGCTAAAACAGAGATCCTAAAGGCTTTGAAGAAAAACTAAATTTTATTGTTAGGAGAATAGCTATGATTAAAGATATTACTTTAGGACAATATATTCCAGGTGATTCTTTTGTTCATAAATTAGATCCGAGAACAAAAATCCTGATATCTTTAATATATATAATTGATTTATTTATAGTTAATAATTTTAAAGGGTATGCTTTTATAGTCTTATTTACTGGAGCAGCAGTAATAGTATCAAAAGTTCCCTTTAAATACATATATAAGGGACTAAAACCTATATTTATATTAATACTGATTACTGCTTTATTAAATATATTTATGACTAGTGGAGGAAGGATTGTTTTTAAGTGGCATTTTATAACTATATATGAGCAAGGATTAAGATTGGCAGCATTTATGGTTATAAGGCTAATATTTTTAATTATAGGAACTTCACTTCTTACTCTTACTACTTCACCAATAGAGCTCACGGATGGGATAGAAAAATTATTAAATCCTTTCAAGAAAATAGGGCTACCAGCTCATGAGCTAGCAATGATGATGACTATAGCTTTGAGATTCATTCCTACTTTAATGGATGAAACGGATAAGATAATGAAGGCCCAGATGGCAAGGGGAGCAGACTTTGAGTCTGGTAACATTATCCAAAGGGCAAAAAGTCTTATTCCTCTTTTAGTACCGTTATTCATAAGTTCTTTTAGAAGGGCGGATGAGCTAGCTATGGCAATGGAAGCACGATGCTATAGAGGTGGAGAGGGTAGAACTAGAATGAAGCAATTAAAATTTTCTAAAAGGGATGTAGTAGCTTGTATAGTTATTATGCTATTAGTAGCTACATCCGTAGGAAGTAGATTTTGGGTATGATTAAAAATATAAAACTTACTATTGAGTATAACGGAACTAGTTTTTATGGATGGCAAAAACAACCTAATGCTAGAACTGTACAAGGTACAATAGAAGAATGCATAGCTAAAGTTACTCAAGAAGAAGTAGAGGTTATAGGATGTAGCCGTACGGATTCAGGAGTGCATGCTAAAAGATTTGTATGTAATTTTGCTACTAGTAGCAAAATACCAAGCGAAAAATTTAGTTATGCAATTAATAGAATACTTCCACCTGAAATCATAATATTAGAATCTGGGGAAGTTCCCTTAGATTTCCATGCACGATTTAGCTGTAAAGGAAAGCGGTATGTATATAGTATATTAAGTAGAACATGGCCATCTCCTATTAAAAGGGATTTTACATATCATGTTAAAGATGAATTAGATATAGATAAAATGAATGAAGCTGCAAGGTATCTTATTGGGCGACATGATTTTGCATCCTTTAGAAATTTAGGGAGCAGTGTTCAATCTACCGTAAGGACAATTACAGAATTAAGCATTATAAAAAATAATGAATTAATTGAAATTAAAGTTGCAGGAGATGGATTTTTATATAATATGGTTAGAATTATAAGTGGTACTCTGTTAGATGTAGGACTTAATAGAAAAGAACCAAAAGATATTAAAGTCATATTAGAGTCTAGAGATAGAAGGAATGCAGGAAGATCATTGCCTGCAGCAGGGTTATGTCTAGATGAAGTATTTTATTATTAGCATAAAATTTATTGACACACCAGGTACATTGTATTATAATAAATAATGTTTGTATCTTAACATAATAGTATAAGAGATCCACTAGCCCCGGGTCTTTATATAGAACGCATATAGTTGAGTGTTTATTAGTTCAAGGAGGGAAAAGGATGAAATCATACGTTGCAAAACCAGAACAAGTTGAAAGAAAATGGTATATAGTTGATGCTGCTGGCAAACCATTAGGTAGAGTTGCTAGCCAAGTTGCTTCAATATTAAGAGGTAAAAATAAGCCAGTATTTACACCACATGTAGATACAGGAGATTTCGTTATAATAATCAATTCAGAAAAGGTAGTATTAACAGGAAAGAAATTAGATCAGAAGATGTTAAGACACCATTCTCTATATCCAGGTGGATTAAAGGAAACTCCATACAGAGAAGCTTTAGCTAAGAAACCTGAATTTGTATTTGAAGAAGCAGTTAGAAGAATGCTTCCAAAGGGAGTACTTGGAAGACAAATGCTTAGAAAATTAAAAGTATACAGAGGTTCAGAACATAATCATGAAGCTCAGAATCCAGAAGTACTTGAATTAAAATACTAATTGGTAGAGCTTATAGAAGGAGGAGTTAAAATGGCAAAGGTTCAGTATATCGGAACTGGTAGAAGAAAGAAATCTGTTGCAAGAGTAAGATTAGTACCAGGTGAAGGAAAAGTAATAGTTAATAAAAGAGATATAGAAAATTATTTTGGATTAGAAACATTAAGAGTTATAGTTAACCAACCATTAGTATTAACAGCTACTAAAGAAAAATTTGATGTAATTGTTAACGTTCATGGTGGTGGACTTACTGGTCAGGCAGGAGCTATAAGACATGGTATATCAAGAGCTTTATTAAAAGCTGATGAAAACTTAAAGCCTACATTAAAGGCAGAAGGATTCTTAACAAGAGATCCAAGAATGAAGGAAAGAAAGAAATACGGTCTTAAAAAGGCAAGAAGAGCTCCACAGTTCTCAAAGAGATAATATTTCACAAAAAGAGAGGAAACCCCTCTCTTTTTTTATTTTTAGAAATAATTACATAAAACATTTTATAATAAAAAAAATATATAAGGTAAAAACTATTATAGGATTAGAAAGGAGGGATAAAAGTATTGTTAAGACAACACAAAAGAATTTATTTTTTTTCCTTAATACTATTAACAATTATAGTGTGGAAATGCATACCAAATGTATTGGCAGAAAAGGAAATAACAAATGAAAAATCTTCAAGGGTAATTCTTTTAGATCCAGGACATGGAGGAATTGATGGAGGTGCTGTATCACCTACAGGAACCGTAGAAAAACATATAAACTTAGATATAAGTAATAAATTGAAAAGTGAGCTAGAAAAGCAAGGGTTTAAAGTGATAATGACCAGGGAAGAAGATAAAGGATTATATAGTGATAGTGGGTCAGTAAGACAAAAGAAGAGAGAGGATCTTAGTAATAGGTCTAAAATGATAACGGAGAGTAACTGTGACGTTTTTGTGAGTATACATTTAAATATGTTTCCTCAAAGAAAGTATTATGGGGCTCAAGTTTGGTATGCTAGCAACGAGTCTAGCAATAAACTAGCTAACATTATACAAAGTAATTTAAAGGCTTATATAGATAATGGAAATAACAGAATAGAAAAACCAGCTAAGGACGAATATAGAGTATTGAGAAATGTTGGAGAAATCCCTGCTGTATTAGTTGAATGTGGTTTTTTATCAAATGAAGTAGAGGAATCTAAACTTAAAACTGATATATATCAAGAAAAAATAGCTAAAGTAATTGCATTATCAATACAATCTTATTTTGAGAAGTTAGCTGATTCATAAATATATAGATTTAATGCTTATATCGTAATTACAAAAATGATATAATATTAAAATGAAATTATGTATAAATCAATGTAAAATTATAAGGTTTTTAGTTGAAATTATAGTGAAATTTTTAATAAAAGTAACTAGTCTGATTATATTGTATATAAATAGACAAAAACTTAAAAAAATTTAATGTTTTTTAAAAAACATATTGATGTTAGATATCGGTTATGTTATTATTAATTTGGTTAATGGATTAGTCCATTAGTCAAATTACCTTTGGGAGTGATTATCATAGAAATCACGATAAATAAAGGGGATAAAGTACCTTTATATATACAAGTTAAAAAGCAAATAATGAATTTAATAAAAGATGGTACTCTCAAAGTAGGATATAAAATGCCCACAGAAAGACAGTTGTCTGAAGATTTGAAAGTAAGTAGGAATACCGTCAGTATGGCTTACAGGGAATTGGAGCAAGAAGGAGTTTTAAAATCCTATCAGGGAAAAGGAACTTTTGTTGAGGAAGAAGTCAAGCTGTGGAAGCATGAGGATGTAATAGAGAAAATAGGTAAATTTATTGATTTGGCTTTTGAAGAAGCAATTGAGACGGGAATAGATGCAGATGAGTTCTTAGGATTGGTTAATCAAAGGTTAGATGATAAAAAGAGACTTATGACTGAAATAAGCGGTGTTTATGTAGAATGCAATATAGAGCAAGCTAAAATATTTGCTAAACAGCTAAGTGAGAAAATATCTATAAACTTTGTGCCGATTACAGTAAACGATTTAAAATCCATGCAAGAGCAAACAGAAAAACTGTTAGAAAAATCACAAATGGTGATTACAACTTTTAATCATGTTAATGAAGTTATAAGACTTACAAAGGCTTATAATAAAAAAGTTTTTGGAGTAGCAATTGCTCCTAATTTGGAAACTATTGTGACAATCGCAAGGTTTTCCATTGAAACTAAATTTGCTTTTGTATGCATTACAGAAGAATTTAAATTTAAAGTAAGAAGAGCTTTAGAGAGTGCTGGTTTAGGGAATATATGCGTAGAATATACAAATTCTTTTGATAAGGATCAGCTAAACAAAATTATATCTAAATCAGATGTAGTGATTGCATCTCCAGGCAGATATAATGATGTGAAGAATCTCATAAAAGATGATAAACAAATAATTAATTTTTTATATAGCTTAGATGAGGGTACTGTAAAAGCATTAAAGTCTAAGATACTTGAAATTAGATACCTTAGATAAGTTATTAATAAGCTTACAATATATAATTTTATATATAAGAATTTTCTAGGAGGTTTTGAAAATGGAGAAAAAGACAATAGTTCTTGGAGTTATTGGTTCAGATTGCCATGCTGTAGGAAACAAAATATTAGATCATTCATTTACAGCAGCAGGCTTCAATGTTATTAACATAGGAGTTTTATCACCACAGGAAGATTTTATAAATGCAGCAATAGAAACTAAGGCAGATGCTATATTAGTTTCATCTCTTTATGGACAGGGAGAAATTGACTGTAAAGGATTAAGACAGAAATGTGATGAAGCAGGACTTAAAGGAATAACTTTATTCGTTGGTGGAAACATAGTTGTTGGAAAGCAGAACTGGCCAGATGTTGAACAGAGATTCTTAGACATGGGATTTGATAGAGTTTACCCACCAGGAACATCACCAGAAACTAGCATAGCTGATTTAAAAGAAGCATTAGGAATTAAATAATTAGTTAGTAAGCTATTTATGTAGTCTTACGATTGATTTGGGAGTTGATGAAGGTGGATGCTTATTTATTATTGGATTTTGGTAGCACGTATACAAAGTTAACTGCTGTTGACATAGAAAATGAAGAAATACTAGCTACAGCTAAGGATATTACAACTGTAGAAAGTGATATAATGATTGGCTTTAATAAAGCTTATGATAGTCTTATGTCTCAATTAGAGGGTAAGGAAGTAAACTTTATTGAAAAGCTTGCATGTTCTTCAGCAGCTGGGGGCTTAAAGATGATTGCTATAGGTCTCGTACCAGAACTTACAGCTGAAGCGGCTAAAAGGGCAGCTTTAGGTGCAGGAGCAAGAGTATTAAATGTATATAGTTATGATTTAACTTCCAGGGAAATGGAAGAAATAAAGAATTCTAATTTAGATATAATACTTTTAGCGGGTGGTACTAACGGTGGTAACAAAGAGTGCATAATCCATAATGCCAAGATGATTGCAGAACATGGTATTAAACTTCCAGTGGTTGTAGCAGGAAATAAAGTAGCTAGTGATGAAATAGCTGAAATATTCGATAAAGCAGGTATATTATATAGAATCACTGAAAATGTAATGCCTAAACTTAATGTATTAAATGTAGAACCTGCAAGAGAAGAAATAAGACAAATATTTATGAAAAGAATAGTAGAAGCAAAAGGCATGAAAAGTGCTGAAGGCTTTATAAATGGGATATTAATGCCAACTCCTGCAGCAGTTTTAAAAGCAGCTAGAGTTCTAGCTGAAGGAACTGATAAGGAAGATGGATTAGGGGACATCGTGGTAGTAGATATTGGTGGAGCAACCACAGATATTCATTCTATCAGCGATGGTGAACCAACTAAGCCAGGAGTAACATTAAGAGGGTTACAGGAACCTTTTGCAAAGAGAACAGTAGAGGGAGACTTAGGTATGAGATATTCCGCAGTTTCTCTTTGGGAGGCAGCAGGTACTCGTAAGGTTCAAAAGTATCTCTGCGATGACAGTGTAGATGTAGAAGCTTCTTGTAGGCATAGGGCAGCTAACATAAGAATGGTCCCTCAAACTGAAGAAGAAATAAAGTTTGATGAGGCCATGGGAAAGGTTGCCACTGATTTAGCTATGGAAAGACATGTGGGATATATTGAAAGCATGTATACTCCTATGGGTGTTGTATATAGTCAAATAGGAAAAGACCTTTTAAGGACTAAGTACATGATAGGTACTGGAGGAGTATTAGTTCATAGTAAAAATGCGGCAGGTATATTAAAAGCAGGAGCATTTGATATGGCTGATCCAACGCACTTAAAACCTGAAAACCCTGATTTCTACTTAGATAAAACATATATACTTTCTGCAATGGGATTACTTGCAGAAAAAGAACCTGACATAGCAATTAGAATAATGAAAAAATATTTAGTTAAAGTTTGATAGGAGGGAATTTTCGTGGAACTTAGAAATAAAAGATGGACTGATGAACAGTTTTTTAGTGAAAGAGAAGAAGTTTTAAAACAGTGGCCAACTGGTAAAGACGTAGATTTACAAGAGGCTGTAGATTTCTTAAAGAAAGTACCAACAGAAAAGAATTTTGCTGACAAGTTAGTTAGAGCAAAAGAAGCTGGAATGACAATGGCACAGCCAAGAGCAGGTGTTGCATTACTTGATGAGCACATAGCTTTATTACAGCATTTACAAAATGAAGGTGGAGCAGACTTCTTACCATCCACAATAGATGCTTACACTAGACAAAACAGATATGAAGAATGTGAAATTGGTATACAGGAAAGCTTAAAAGCAGGAAGATCATTACTTAATGGATTCCCAGCTGTTAACCATGGAGTTGCAGGTTGTAGAAAAGTTCTAGAAGGAGTAAATATACCATTACAGGCTAGACACGGTACACCAGATGGAAGATTACTTGCTGAAATAACTCATGCAGGTGGATATACTTCCAATGAAGGTGGCGGTATTTCTTACAATATACCATATGCTAAATCTGTTTCAATAGAAAAAACATTATTAGATTGGCAGTATTGTGATAGACTTGTTGGTTTCTATGAAGAACAAGGAGTTCACATAAACAGAGAACCATTTGGACCATTAACAGGAACTTTAGTTCCACCATCAATGTCCAATGCAGTAGGAATTACAGAAGCTTTACTTGCAGCTGAGCAGGGAGTTAAGAACATAACTGTTGGATATGGTGAATGTGGAAATATGATCCAGGATATAGCTGCTTTAAGATGCTTAGAAGAGCAGACAAATGAATACTTAAAAGCTTATGGATACAATGATGTATTTGTAACTACAGTATTCCATCAGTGGATGGGTGGATTCCCACAAGATGAATCCAAAGCATTTGGTGTTATAGTTACAGCTACAACAATAGCTGCACTAGCAGGAGCAACTAAAATAATAGTTAAAACTCCACACGAAGCTATTGGTATCCCAACTAAAGAAGCAAATGCTTCAGGTATCAAAGCTACAAAGATGGCATTAAACATGTTAGAAGGACAGAGAATGCCAATGTCCAAAGAATTAGAAGCAGAAATGAATCTAATCAAAGCTGAAACTAAGTGCATACTTGACAAAATGTTTGAACTTGGTAATGGTGATTTAGCAGTTGGTACTGTTAAAGCATTTGAAACTGGAGTAATGGATATTCCATTCGGACCAAGCAAATACAATGCAGGTAAGATGATGCCAGTTAGAGATAACTTAGGATGCGTAAGATACTTAGAATTTGGTAACATTCCATTTACTGAAGAAATAAAGAACTTCAACAGAGAAAAACTTCAGGAAAGAGCTAAAGTTGAAGGTAGAGATGTAAGCTTCCAGATGGTTATCGACGATATATTTGCAGTTGGTAAGGGAAGACTTATAGGAAGACCTTAATTAATATAATTAATCTCTTCTGATATATTATTAATATTGTTTATTACCACATTAGCTGTTGATAGTAATACTATCAACGGCGAATGTGGATTAAAATGCATAAAATATAAATAATAAAAAAAATAAAAAGGACAGGTGAATATTATGAAAATTGTTGACGTAATCTGTACCCCAGGTTTAACTGGTTTCTACTTTGATGACCAGAGAGCAATAAAAAAGGGAGCAGGACATGATGGCTTTACTTACACTGGAGACACTGTAACAGAAGGATTTACTCAAGTAAGACAAAAAGGTGAATCAATTTCTGTTATGTTTATTCTTGAAGATGGTCAAGTTTCACACGGAGATTGTGCTGCTGTTCAGTATTCAGGAGCAGGCGGAAGAGATCCATTATTCTTAGCTCAAGATTTCATACCTGTTATAGAAAAAGAAATAGCTCCAAAATTAATTGGAAGAGAAATAACAAGCTTTAAAGCAATGGCTGAAGAGTTTGATAAAATGACTGTTAATGGCAATAGATTACATACTGCTATAAGATACGGTATATCTCAAGCTATACTTGATGCAGTAGCTAAAACACAAAAATTAACTATGGCTGAAGTTATAAGAAATGAATATAACCCAGGTGCAGAATTACTACCAGTTGCAGTATTTGCTCAATCTGGTGACGATAGATATGACAACGTTGATAAAATGATAATAAAAGAAGCAGATGTATTACCACATGCTTTAATAAATCACGTTGAAGAAAAATTAGGTGCTAAAGGAGAAAAACTTCTTGAGTACGTTAAATGGTTAAGAGACAGAATAATAAAATTAAGAGTTAGAGAAGACTACGCTCCAATATTCCACATCGACGTATATGGAACAATTGGTGCTGCATTCGATGTTAACATAAAAGCTATGGCTGATTACATCGAAACTTTAGCAGAAGCTGCTAACCCATTCCACTTAAGAATCGAAGGACCAATGGACGTTGAAGATAGACAAAAACAGATGGAAGCTATGAGAGACTTAAGAGCAGAATTAGACGGAAGAGGATTATCCGTAGAATTAGTTGCTGATGAATGGTGTAACACAGTTGAAGACGTTAAATTCTTCACTGATAACAAAGCTGGACACATGGTTCAGATCAAAACTCCAGACCTTGGTGGAGTTAACAATATAGCTGATGCTATAATGTACTGTAAAGCAAACGGTATGGGAGCATACTGTGGAGGAACTTGTAACGAAACTAACAGATCCGCAGAAGTTACTACTAACATAGGTATAGCTTGTGGAGCTAAGCAGGTTCTTGCTAAACCAGGTATGGGTGTTGACGAAGGAATGATGATCGTTAAAAACGAAATGAACAGAGTTTTAGCTTTAGCTGGAAGAAGAAAATAATTATATAAAGTTACACAATTAAGGTATGAAAAGGCGGTTTAATGTAAACTGCCTTTTCGACTATAAAGGATCAATTTATAATATTTTGAAGGGAGGCATTTATCTAGCAAGTAATGAAAAAATGTGCTTGCCTGGTAAATAATTACGATATGAAAGAAGTACATGTTTCTGATATTACAAAAAACATAAAACAATTATGTATAGATGCTAACTACTATCTTCCTGAGGATGTTAAGAAGAAGTTAGAAGAATATTATGCAAGTGAAAAATGGGAAATGGCAAAGGGTATACTTGGTAAGATATTAACAAATGTTGAAATATCTAAAAATGAAGATATGCCAGCTTGCCAAGATACAGGTATGGCTTGTATATTTGTAGAAATGGGTCAAGACGTACATATTGTAGGTGGAAATCTTGAAGATGCTATAAATGAAGGTGTAAGACAAGGATATTCTGAAGGATACTTAAGAAAATCTGTTGTAAATGACCCAATTGAAAGAATAAATACAAAAGATAACACTCCAGCAATAATATACTATGATATAGTTCCAGGAGATAAATTAAAAATTACTGTTGCTCCTAAGGGATTTGGTTCTGAAAACATGAGCCAATTAAAAATGCTAAAACCTGCTGATGGATTACAGGGAGTAAAGGATTTTGTATTAAAGGTAGTTAAAGATGCAGGTCCAAACCCATGTCCACCAATCGTTGTAGGAATAGGTGTAGGTGGAACATTTGATAAGGCTGCTAATATGGCTAAAAAAGCATTAATGAGATCCTTAGATGAAGAAAATCCAAATCCTTTCTATGCAAAGTTAGAAAAGGAATTATTAGAAGAAGTTAACGCATTAGGAATAGGACCACAGGGCTTTGGTGGACTTACAACAGCTATTGCAGTTAATATAGAAAGCTATGCAACTCATATAGCAGGATTACCTGTAGCAGTAAATATAAACTGCCATGTTACAAGACATAAGAGTGTAGAGTTTTAGGGGGGAGAAATAAATGGATATAAGAATCACAACTCCATTAACAGCAGAAAAAGTTAAGGATTTAAAAGCAGGAGATTCAGTACTTCTTACTGGAGTAATATATACTTCAAGAGATGCTGGTCATAAAAGATTAGTTGATTTATTAGATAAAGGTGAAGAATTACCAGTTGATCTTAAAGATCAAATAATATACTATGTTGGACCAACACCTGCAAAACCAGGTCAGCCAATAGGATCAGCAGGTCCAACTACAAGTTATAGAATGGATCCATATGCTCCAAGACTTTTAGATGTAGGTTTAAAGGGAATGATTGGAAAAGGATTAAGATCACAAGAAGTTGTAGATGCTATAAAGAGAAATACTGGAGTTTATTTTGCAGCAATAGGTGGCGCAGCAGCTTTGATGGGAAAATCAGTTAAAAAGGCTGAAATAGTTGCTTATGAAGATCTAGGCGCTGAAGCATTAAGAAGATTAGAAGTAGAAGATCTTCCAGTTGTTGTTGTTATAGATAGTGAAGGTAATAACTTATATGAAATGGGACAACAAGCATACTTAAATAGCTTAAAGTAATTCAAATTGATAGTTGAAACTGAAGATTTTAAAAGTCTTCAGTTTTAACTGTTGGTTTTAGAAAGGAAGGTAAAAATAATGAAAATAAATAAGGTAGCTAAAGCTGGAACTTTGGAATCAAATGACGCTCTTATCATGATAATGCCAAATGATAATACAGGAGTGGAAGTTGAAATAGAAAGTATAGTTATGAAACAATTTGGAGAACAAATAAAGAAAGTTATATTAGAAAAGGCAACTGAATTAGAACTTGATGGAGTTAAAATACAGGTTCAAGATAAGGGAGCTCTTGATTATACATTAAAAGCAAGACTTACAACTGCTGTAGCAAGAGCACAATAATTCACAATATGCTTAAAAAAGAATTTGAGGTGAAGTTACTATGAAAAAATTAAGAAGAACTATGTTATTCATGCCTGGTAATAACCCTGGAATGCTTCAAAATGCCCCTATTTTAGGAGCAGATGCTGTTATTCTAGACTTAGAAGATGCTGTTAGCTTAACTGAAAAAGATGCAGCTAGAGAATTAGTTAAAGGAGCTATAAAAACAGTAGACTATTCAAAAGTTGAATTAGTAGTTAGAATAAATCCTTTAGATACTGAATTTGGACCAACAGACTTAGAAGCTATGGCAAGAGTTAAGCCAGATACTATATTAGTACCAAAGGCAACAAGAGAACAGCTTATTGAAGCTGATGCAATAATTACTAAAATAGAAGAAGAAGAAGGATTTGAAAAAGGAAGCATTAATTTATTTGGTCTTATAGAAACTGCTTATGGATTAGAAACTGTATATGATGTTGCTACAGCTACTCCAAGACTAGTAGGATTACTTTTAGGAGCAGAAGATTTAACTTCAGACTTTGGCATAAAGAGAACTAAAGAAAGTGAAGAAATTTCCTATGCAAGAAACAGATTCTCAGCAGCTTGTAGAGCAGCAAGAATAGATGCTATAGACACACCATTTACTGATACAAATGATTACGAAGGATTAAGACTTGATACAATGAAGGCTAAATCAATAGGATTTACAGGAAAGGCTTCTATAAACCCAAGACAAGTAGATACTATTCACTCAGTATTTAATCCAACTGAAGCTGAAATTAAGTATGCAATAAGAGTTCTTGAAGCAAGAGATGAAGCTTTTGCAAAGGGTCTTGGAGTATTCTCCTTAGATGGAAAAATGATAGATGCACCTGTTATAAATAGAGCAATAACAACTGTTGAATTAGCTAAGAGATTAGGACTTATAAGATAATCTCAAGTTAAATGTAATATAAATAATAAAGCGAGGGATTAAGATGAAAAATGTGCTTGGTAGAGAACTACCAGATTATATAGAAGGTTACGGTGAAATAAAGCCATTTGAAGGCGCTTTTGAAAACTGTGGAGTAGTAGAAAAAAGATCAATGAAAGTTAAAAGCGTAACTCCAGGAGAAGATAAAGTATTAGCGAGCATTGAAGAAGCTTTAGACAAAGTAGAAATAAAGGATGGTATGACAATTTCCTTCCACCATCACTTAAGAAATGGTGACTTTGTTTTAAATATGGTAATGCATGCAATAGCTAAAAGAGGAGTTAAGGATATAACTATAGCTGCAAGTTCTATATTCCCAATACATGAACCACTTGTAGAATATATGAAGAGTGGAGTTGTAACAGGAATATATGCAAACTATATGTCAGGCCCTGTAGCTCAGGCTATATCAAAGGGATATTTAAAGAAACCAGCTGTTATGATGACTCATGGTGGAAGACCAAGAGCTATGGAATCTGGAGATTTACATGTTGATGTAGCATTTATTGCTGCTCCAACTGCTGATACATATGGTAACTTAAATGGAGTTCAAGGACCATCCGCTTGTGGTACTTTAGGATACGCTGTTACTGATGCGGAATTTGCAGATAAAGTAGTAGCTATTACTGATAATTTAGTTGCATATCCAGCATGCCCTATAGATATAACACAGATATATGTAGATTATGTTGTAAAAGTTGATTCTATAGGAAATCCAGCAGGAATAGTTTCTGGAACAACAAAAATAACTAAAGATCCTGTAGGATTAAAGATAGCAAAAATGGCAACTGAAGTTATAGAAGCATCAGGACTAATTAAAGATGGTTTATCATTCCAAACAGGTGCAGGTGGTACATCTCTTGCAGTTGCAGCGGAATTAAAAGAAATAATGAAAGCTAAGGGTGTAGTAGGAAGCTTTGCAGCGGGCGGAGTTACTGGATACATTGTAGAAATGTTTGAAGAAGGATTATTCAAGAACATATTTGATGTACAGTGCTTTGACTTAAAAGCAGCTGAATCTTATACTAAAAACCCAGGACATATGGCAATGTCAGCTTCCATGTATGGTAACCCACACAATAAAGGTGCAGTTGTAAATAACTTAGATGTTATGATACTTGGTGCTACAGAAATAGATACTAACTTTAATGTTAACGTAACAACTGGATCAGATGGAGTAATAATGGGTGGTTCAGGTGGACACAGCGATACTGCTGCAGGTTCAAAACTTGCTATAATAGTTACAAACCTTGTAAAAGCAAGATTACCAATCATTAAGGATAAAGTTACAACAGTTACAACTCCAGGTGAAAGCATAGACGTTTTAGTAACAGAAAGAGGAATAGCTGTTAATCCAAAGAGACAAGACTTAATAGAAAAATTAAAAGAAACTAATCTTCCTGTAATGACTATAGAAGAATTAAAAGAAGTAGCTGAAAAGATGACAGGAAAACCAGAAGCAATAAAAACAACTGATGAAGTTGTAGCTATAATCGAATACAGAGACGGTACTGTAATTGATGTAGTTAAAAAACCTTTAGAATAGTATAAAAATAAGGACTGCATTTGGCAGTCCTTATTTTTTATTTAAAATTAATAGGGTATAATAATATATATCTAAATAAAAACTGTAATAGGAGTAGATTTAAATGATATATGGTTTAAACTTACATAATATAAACTTGAAAAATGAAGAAGAAAGAAAAAGAGTGCATAATTTTTTAGAAAGTTTTGGACTTAAATTAGATGATGATGTAGATTATACTTTGGTTATGGAAATTGAAGGAGAGATAAAAGCAACTTGTTCAAAAGCAAAGAACATTTTTAAATGTTTTGGAGTATCCGATGATTTAAGAGGGGAAAATGTTACATCTACACTTATCACATCCTTAATAGATAAATCTTTTGAAGAAGGAATATATCATAACTTCATATTTACAAAACCAGACAAAAAGGAAGTGTTTAAATCCCTTAGTTTTAAAGTATTATACGAAGCACAGGATGCAGTATTTTTAGAATATGGAATTTATGATATAAATAAGTCTTTAAATAAAATCAAGGAAAAATACAATATAAATGATTCCATAGAAAAGGGAGCATTGGTAATGAATTGTAACCCTTTTACTTTAGGACATAGATATTTAATTGAAGAAGCCTCAAAGGTATGTAAAGAAGTAATTGTGTTTATAGTTGAAGAAGATAAATCCTTATTTCCATTTGAGTTTAGATATAATTTAGTTAAAGAAGGCACAAAGGATTTAGAAAATGTAGAAGTTATCCCTGGAGGAGAATATATAATATCCTCTGCTACATTCCCTACATATTTCATAAGGGAAGATGATACAAGGTCAAGGGCCCATGGAGAAATTGATGCAGGTATATTTGGGAAGTATTTTGGGGAAAAGTTTAATATTAAAAAAAGGTTTGTAGGAGAAGAGCCTTATGATGAGGTAACTCGTGCTTATAATGAAGCTTTGAAGAGTACACTACCAAACCATGGCATAGAGCTTGTAGAAATAAGGAGGAAAGAACAAGGTGGAAGTTTTATTAGTGCATCTAGGGTAAGAGAACTTATAAGACAGGATAAATTTGAAGATGCAAAGGATCTAATACCTACTGTAACCTTTGAATTTTTAAACTCTGAAAAGGGGAAAGAGATAAGGGAAAAAATAAAAAACACCCAATCTCGACACTAAGATGAAAAATTATAATGCTTTAGATATTTTAAATGCACGAGAAGAAAGAGTTTATTTAATAGAAAACCTTATAGAAAAGTATTCACTACCAATTGTATGCTTAAGAATAAATTATCCAGGGGAAATTAAGAATAATGATCTTACCTCTAATATATCGAAAGTATTAAGGGAAGAAATTTTTAATATTTTTAGGGATTATGTCCTATATGAGGATTTTAAGTTTACTGCTGAAGGCCCATTACTAATACTAGTGGTAAATGACAATGCTTTGATTGTAAAGAAAAAAACTATCGAACTTGAAGAAAATCATTTACTTGGAAGGCTTGGAGATATAGATGTATATGATAAGGATGGTAATGGAATAAGTAGAAAAGACCTGGGATATCCATCAAGAAAATGTTTTATATGTAGTGATATGGCACAAAATTGTGTAAGAGCTCAAAAGCATTCAATAAATGAAGTGATAAAATTTATACAAGAAAGATACATAAAATATCTAAATAAAGAAGCGGAGAAAACAGATGAGTAAGGATTTTAATATTCATGAAGCTGCATTTGATATAAGCAGTTTTGCAATACAATCAATGCTTTATGAAGTAGCCTGTGCCCCTTCACCAGGACTTGTATCTGTAATATCAACGGGTGCTCATAATGACATGAATCATTACACATTTATAGATAGCACTTGTGCCTTAATAAAGTATTTGACTTTATGTGTAGAAGAGGGGTTTTGTTCTAAGGAGTCAAGAGAATTATTAAAATATATTCGTCCCATAGGAATAGAGGGAGAAAAGCAGATGTTTAAAAAGACATCTGGAGTAAATACGCATAAGGGTATGCTATTCTTAATGGGCATAGCGTGCGTTGCTACAGGAAAGGCAATTCACGATAAAAGGCAATTTACAGATATTCCTGAGATAATTAAAGCCATGTGTGAAGGTTTAGTTGAAAAGGAACTTTATCCATTAAAAGAGGAAGTAAAAAAATATGAATCATTAGAGGAACTTTCTAGACAAAGAAAGCTTTCATATGGAGAAAAACTATATCTTCTCTATAATACAGAAGGGATAAGAGGAGAGGTAGAAAGAGGACTTCCAATAATATTTAAATTTGCATTAGATTTCTATGAGGAAAATAGTTGTTTAACCCAAAACGACAGATTAGTAAATACTCTCTTGGGAATAATGCAGTATTCAGAAGACTCTAATGTACTTCATAGACATTCTAAGGAGATACTTTCAGAAGTACAGGAAAGAGCAAGATATATAATAAGCATTGGTGGTATGAACACTGTAGGAGGAAAACAAGCAATAAGAGATTTAGATATAGATTTTACTAATAGAAGAATAAGCCCAGGAGGAAGTGCAGACCTACTGGCAGTTACTGTGTTTTTTTCACTAGTGAAAGAATACTTTGATACTAATAATTTAGAGTGAAATATTGTAAGTTTTACATAAGTAGATAGTCCCTAATCACTAGTCGCTAAGTGCTGTTAAACAGTTATATATAGCGGTTAGTGATTAGGGATTTTTGTTTTACCATTTAAATAATATTATTTTTAGTTTAAAATTAATATATCTGTTTTTGTATAAAGTAATTTTTTATGTTGGGAGAGTTAAGAATGTGGAATAAGTTATCATTAAAAAATAAAGTAATATTTTTTTCAGTGCTTTCTATTGTAAGTGCAGTCTTCATATTCAATGGAGAAATAAAAAATAAGAGGTATATAAGTGATAATAACACAAAGAAAATTGAGGGAGCTGATAATAAAGCTATTTTAAAAAGTGATAAAGAGTCAAGTAAAATTGATAAACAAGATGATGAAGAAAAAGATAAGCAAAATAAAGAGTTGGAACAAATTTATCAAAAGGCTTATAAGGCTTTTTTTGATAATAAATATACTGAATCAATTAATTTGGCAAATGAAATCATTAAAAAAGACAGTAAACATTATAAATCATATAACATAAAAGGGATTGCACTAGCTTATAGCGGAAGTCTTGAAGAAGGAATGAAAAATATAAATAAGGCATTAGAAATAAGCCCTAACTACGGATATGCTCTGTTCAATAAAGCACTGACTTATGAATTGTACGATAAATATGATGAGGCTTTGAAATGGTATGATAAAAATTTAGAAGTTGAAAACTATATATGGAGTTATTATGGTAAAGCAAGTATTTATGGAAGAAAAGGTGACGTGAAAAACACCGTAAAATATCTTAAAATAGCAATTGAAATGGATAAGGTAGTGAAGGAAGAAGCAAGGGTAGAAAGAGATTTTGATAATGTTAGACAAAGTAAAGAGTTTCAAGAGTTAATAAAATAGAAGATCACACAGAGGATTATGGTATAAGTTAATATAAAAATTAGCATTAGAAGATATAACTTAATAAAAATAGCTTCGTATAAATATATGAAAACATGTTTTTAGAAAGGAAGTAATAAGAAAGTGGATGAGGATTTAAGACTTGTAAAAGAAGTATTAAAAGGGAATTTAGATAGCTTTAATATAATAGTAAATAAGTATGAACTCCCTATATTAAGGTTTATATATAATCTTATAAAAAATACACAAACTGCTGAAGATATAACTCAAGATGTATTTATAACAGTATATAATAAACTTTATCTTTACAAAAGTGAGTATAAATTTTCTAACTGGATATTTCAAATAGCAAGAAATAAATGCATAGATTATATTAGAAAGAATAAGAAGACCGTAGAAGCTAACATAGATGAAATTAGGGAATTAGCGTCCAAAGAAGCAACTCCACAGGATCTTTTAGAATTTAAAGAAATGAAAGAACAAGTAGAGAAGTTTTTATGCTCCCTAGAAGAAGTAGATAGACAAATAGTACTATTAAGATATTCAGGAGAAAATACTACATTTCATGATATAGCGCAGATCATGAAAATCAGTGAATCCTCAGTAAAAAGAAGATATTATAATGCAAGGGAAAAGTTCAAGAAAAGTATTTCTATTCAGGAAAAGAGGTGTAGAGGATGAATTGTAGTACATTTTTAAAAAGATTAGATGACTATATAGAGGGTAGTTTAAGCATGGATATGGAAATTGCTATGGAAAAGCATCTAGAAGACTGCTCAAGTTGTAAGGCCTATTATGAAGAAGAACTTAAGATAGAAAAGACCTTTAAGAGTGTAATTGAAAATAAGGATATAGTTTTTAAAAGTTCAAGATCCTCTATAATGGATAGCATAGATAAAAATATGTATGAAAAAAAGATTAGTAAAAGGATGATATTATATTTTAAAAGATATAAATTTATATATAGCACTTGTGCAGCTTTACTAATTGGTTTTATTTCATTAGCTCCGTATATATCAAATAAGATGAATGAAACTTCAGGACAAAAGTTAGCTAAAGACATAGCTCCTAAGAATGCCATGTTAAGAAAAACTGAACCTGAAAACTTCATGATAAAAAGTTCTGAGCAAGAAAATGAAGCAAGAAAAGAAGTAGATACATCACTAATAAGTCCGACAGTTTTCTTAGAGGAAAAGTATGCTTTTCAAATAAGTAATTTAGATACTAAGTCATTATCAAGTGGGAATTGGAAGGAGTCACCTGATAAAAGATTTAGTGCGGTGTTAGAGGGGCAAAATGTAGATGGAACTGAAGAAGGAATACATCCTATAATACTCAGGGAAAATGCAACTAAGAAAATATATAAGCTTTCCTTTAAGGATGAATCTATTCAGTATGCTCCAAAGAAATTACAATGGTGGGATAATAAAAATTTACTTGTTACCATAGGATATGGATTTGGAACAATAACTAAAGGGGGAGACTTATTTATTGTTAATATAGATACTGGCAACACATATTCAGTGTATAAAACTCAAGATGATAAAAGGGAAGTAACTGATGTAGAAAAGATATCAAAAAATGATGGAAGTATAGATCTTAAGTTAAAATTAAATGCATATGAAGATGAAAATTACTTAGAATCTCATGTGGAAGAAAAAGTAATAGAAAACTTTAAAGTGCTATATGATAGATAGATGAAAGGGAACCTAAAATTTAGGTTCTCTTTTTTAGTTGTAATATGTATAATTTATGTGTGTATATAATACTAAGGAGGAACTTATGAAAAAGTCTAATAATTTATATACTAAGGCAATCAGCAAATACAACCATGGATATATAGATACTGCTTTGGAATTATGTGAAAAAAGTATAGCTTTAAATATAAATAATGCAGGTGCAATTAATTTAAAGGGACTTTTACTTTATTTGAAGGGGGACTTAGATAATTCAAGAATTCTTTGGAAAATGAATTTCCAAATAAATAGGGATAAGATAGCAAGTAGATATTTAGAGGATACACTAAAGGATAAAGAAAGATTTAATTTATATAAGGAAGCTCTAGAACTTATAAATAATTTAAACATTAATGAGGCTTACTTAAAATTAAAAAAGTGCGCTGAGAGTGATTTTAATTTCATAAATGTAAACAATTATTTGGCGTTATGCTGTATAAAAAAAGGCAATTATGATATGGCATTGCAATATTTAAATAAAGTAATACAAATGGATAAGAAGAATAGCTTTGCTTTAATGCAGAAAAAATCTGTAAAAAAATATGTAAATAATAATTCAAACTCTAAATACAAAGTAGCTGTAATATTATCTATTGTGGTTGTTACATTGGGATCTGCAATATTATTGAGATTTTTTAATAGTGATAATAAGCTATTATTTTATAAACAGGATAAAATAAAAGTTAGTGAAAATATAAGTTATAAACCAAAGGGAATTGAAGCAAAAGAAAATATTGAACCAAAAAACAATAATAGTAATAACATAGTAAAGGGAACTCAATTAAAGGAAGAGAAGTTTTCACAAAGTCAATTAAAAGAACTTATTAATAAAAAGGATTTCGAAAACTTACTAAGATATATAGAAAAGTGGAATAACAAAGATTTATCTATTAATGATAAAGCTCTATACAGTAAGGCTAGAGATTTATTAGAAAATGAAGGGGCACAATATTTCTATAACAAGGGACATGAATATCTAAAAAGTAATAAGTATAAAGAAGCGAAGTACTTTTTAGAAAGAGCTCAAAGCGTGGGTTCTAAGGCATATTTTTTACCAGATACTTTATATATGCTTGGGATTGTTCATGAAAGTATGGAGGATATAGAAAAATCAATATATTATTATAGCATTTATCATAGCAAATATCCAAATGGGGTTTATGAAGATGTAACCTTATATAAATTAGCATTATTATATAAAGATGTGGATATCAATAAATCAAAAAGCTATGCGTCTATATTAACTAGTAGATTTAAGGATTCTATGTATAATAACTCCCTTATAAAAGAAATACTAAATATGAAAAAGTAAATTGATAACTAATAATTATTATTAAATAGTATTGACTTGGCTAAAAAAGTGATATAAAATTATAATATATAATACCCTTTGGGGGTATATGGGAGGAGTAAGGATGGTAAAAGAAATAAAAGACAACAACTTTCAAGATGAGGTTTTAAAATCAAATATTATAACTGTAGTAGATTTTTGGGCACCTTGGTGTGGTCCTTGTAAAATGCTTGGACCTGTAATAGACGAAATATCTCAAGAGTTAAAAAATAAGGCTAAGTTTGTAAAGATAAATGTGGATGAGAATCCAACAGTTTCAAGCCAATATAGAATAGAAAGCATACCAACAGTGCTTGTATTTAAGGGTGGGAAAATAGTTGAAAACTTAGTTGGATTTAGACCAAAGCAAGCAATAAAGATGGCTATTGAAAGAAATTTTTAATACTATATGATAAAAAGAGGTGTAGTAAATGACTAAAAGATATGATATGGCTATAATAGGAAGCGGACCAGCGGGACTTTCTGCAGCTATAAATGCTAAGATAAGAAATAAGGAGTTTATTATATTTGGAACTGAAAATCTAAGTAATAAGCTGATTAAAGCACCTAAGGTAAATAATTATTTAGGGTTTTATGATGTAACTGGAAAAGAACTTAAAGATAACTTTAAGAATCATTTAAACTCAATGGACATACAGATAACAACTGAAAAAATTACAGCAGTTTATGGAATGGGGGATTATTTTGCAGTAATGGCTAATGATAAGACCTATGAAGCTACTACTGTGATAATCGCAACAGGAATGGAATTTACAAAACCATTAAAAGGTGAAGAAGAGTTACTTGGAAGAGGAGTAGGGTATTGTGCTACATGCGACGCACCCTTATATAAGGGAAAAGTTGTAACTATTATAGGATATAATAGAGAAGCAGAAGAAGAGGCCAATTTTGTAAGTGAGTTAGCTTCTAAGGTAAACTATGTACCTATGTACAAGGCGCAATACGATTTGAAAAATAGCATTGAATTAATAGAAGATAATCCTGTTGAAATACAAGGAGAAGCTAAAGTAGAAAAACTTATTCTAAAGACTTCTCAATTAGAAACAGATGGATTATTTGTGTTAAAGGACAGCGTATCGCCATCACAGTTAGTACCAGGACTTGAAATGGAGAATGGGCATATAAAAGTTGATAGAGAAATGAAGACAAATATACCAGGATGCTTTGCAGCAGGAGATTGTGCAGGAAAGCCGTATCAGTATCTAAAATCTGCTGGAGAAGGCCAAGTAGCAGCATTAAATGCTGTTTCATATATCGATTCGTTAAAAAAATAAGTTTATAATCAATGCTTTAAAGCCTATGAGAAACTTCTCATAGGCTAAGCTTATTTAAGTTAGTGTAGTAAAATTATTTTACTACAAAGAATACATGATTACCTATAACCTTTTTATTACTTTTATCGATATTTTTCATCCAGCCACAGGTAGCTATTTTGGGGTTATAAAAAAATACAGCTTTATTTGTAGGATCTTTACCCTTTAATGCATCAGTAACTGCATTAAAGCTATCTTTATCAGGAGTTAATTTGATAACTCCATTTTTCACACAAGAAAATGCATAAGGTTGTTTTATTACACCTGACACAGATTTAGGGAAACCAGGATTTTTTACTCTGTTTAATATTACAGATGCAACAGCAATTTTACCCTCATAAGGCTCGCCGCGGCTTTCTGCATAAACTACTTGAGCCATTAGATATATATCTTCACTAGTTATATAAATTTTACTTTTATTCTCTCCAAAAACTTCCACTGCAATACTTTGATCATTAAACAAGTCACAATCTATATCAGGTTGAGGCATAGCAGCCAAACTTGTAGTACTGGACAATAATAAAAGATAAGAAGTTAAAATTATACTGATTATCTTTTTCATATGTATTTCGCTCCTTTTACCGACGGGGTTAGCTGACGGATTAGGTAAAGGTTAACCTTCATAGTAAATATGATTCACCCCAAAACTTGGTTCCCCCGTGTTTTTTTACTTAGGCTAATGATATTGTGCCCGAAAAATCATAAAAAATACATATTAATTTATAGTATCTTCTTTAAATTTTTCATAGGATTGTACAAAAGAATTAAAGTTATTATTTAGTGTATTATAGGATGCTTCTGTTTCGTTATAAGTAGAAGTTACTTCCTTAGTATAATTAGATGTTTCTTTTTGATTTTGATATGAAATAACATCTAATTTAAAGCTTTGTATATATGAAATATAGTTATTTAAAGTAGTTAAAAATAATTCATATATATATACGGAGTTAGAAGGGACAGTTAGTTTAGAGAACTCAGTCTTTATCCCTTGAACTTGTTCTACATTTGAATCAACTATTTCCATCAATGAATCTAAACTGAGGTTTTTGTTTAATCTATCAACGTAATCATTATAATTCATTTTTATATCTATAAAGGAACTTAAAATTTCATCCATAGAATCAATAAATTCTTTATATTGCGCAGTATTAATTTCATTAGTTTTTCTAATTCTAATAAGGTCCTCTATATAAGAGATACAATTATTTATATAAGTTTTACTTTTATCAGTTAATGAAATACTTAATCTATTAGTATGGAAAAGTGAATAGTGGTAAAGACATTTATTATTAAGATTTTTTAAGGTTATTAAGGCCTTGTCCATATCTCCACCTTGAGGATTAGCAAATATAGCAACAAGTTGTTCGTATATATGTATATTATAATTTAGACCTTGTAATAAGTTGCTATATTCAGTAGCGTTTATAGTATTTGCTTCTATATTATTTAAGTTATTTTTAACTTCTTTTAATTCCTTTACTATGATTGGGAGTTCTTCTCTTGATTTTTCTATATCTATGCTCTGTTCTTTTGTTAAATTCCAAGTTTTATTATTAGTATTATTAATAGAGGTTATACTAATGTGTAATACTTTTTTAGGGCTATCTTTAGTAAAATTCTTTAATAATGAATAGGTGTTAAGTATATTACCTATAATTAGTAATAGGGCAAATGTTATTATGCCTATAATAAGCTTCTTGTTTTTCATTTTAATCCCCCCTTCTAGTTATAATATTCATTACAATTTAATAAAATTACTTCTAAAAAATTTTATTAATAATTTAATAAATTTTACTTAATAAATTATAAAAATTACTAAGTATAGTGTATAATTATTAATGTAATTAAAGAAATAAGGAGGTGAAGAAGCATTGGAGATATTACAGGTGATGATAAATTCAATAAAAAATATAAATGTGTCTTCTATATTAGATATTTTGGCGGTATCATATCTCTTTTATAAAGCATATATGTTAATCAGGGAAACTAGAGCAGAACAACTTTTAAAGGGAATTATACTTATAATAATATTTATTCCCATAAGTAAAGTATTAAGACTTGAAATGCTATATTGGATTTTAAGTAATACAATTACAATAGGGGTGCTTTCTTTTATTATCATATTTCAGCCTGAAATTCGTAGAGCTCTAGAACATATAGGAAGAAGTGCTTTTACTGACAAACATATTTTACAAGATGAGGAAGCAATGGCAAAGGTAATAGAGGAAATAGTTAATGCTGTAGAAAACTTATCTAGAGAAAAAACAGGGGCATTAATAGTAATCGAAAGATTGACAGGACTCGGTGAAATTATAAATACAGGAACTAAATTAGACTCACTAGTATCTTCAGCTCTCCTAGAAAACATATTTGTGGTAAATACTCCTCTTCATGATGGAGCAACTATAATAAGAAACGATAGAATAATTTCTTCGGGATGCTTTTTGCCACTTACAAGTAATAATGAATTAAATAGGGCACTGGGAACAAGGCATAGGGCAGCACTTGGTATATCCGAGAACTCAGATGCAATAATTATAGTAGTTTCAGAAGAAACAGGAACAATATCTTTGGCTGTTAATGGCAACTTAACTAGGAATTACGATAAGGCAAGACTTAAGGATATACTTATGAGAATAATTAAAAAGACTCAAAGTAAAAAATTAAATTTTAAAGAGCGGGTGGTAGCATGGATGAGAGAAACAAAAAAGAGCAGCTAATTATAAAAATATGCTGTCTTATTGCTGCTTTTGGATTATGGTTATATACTACCAACGTATTAAATCCTATAAGAACTTATAAAAAAAGTATTCCAGTAGTTTTAATGAATGCAGATGCAATAGGACAATCAAATTTAACTTTAATTCCTGGACAAAATCCTTCCATAACACTAACATTAAAGGGAACTGCAAATGACGTATATTCCGTTACAGAAAATCAATTTAAAGTAGTAATTGATTTAGGTGCCTATGTGTTAAAAAAAGGAGAAAATATTATCCCTGTAGAACTTAAAGAAATTCCAAACAATATTAAAGTAGTAAATACTGAAAATTTATGGGCAAAAGTTGAGATAGATGAACTTGAAGAAAAAGTAGTGCCTATTAAGACAGATATAGAAGGTAAAGCAAAAGAAGGATATTATGCCTTAAAAACAAATATAAATGAAAACTCTGCTAGAATAACGGGAGCAGCTAGATATGTTGAAAAAGTAGATGCGGTAGTTGCAAAGTATAATATAAGTAATAGAACTTCGGACTTGCAGCAATCAGTTTCATTAAAACCTGTAGATAAAAACAATAATGTTGTAGATTATGTAAAAGTAGAACCTTCATATGTGAATGTTAAGGTTCCAATAAAGAAAATAAAAAGCATTCCTATAACAGTTAAAACAACAGGAGAATTAGCGGATAGAATTTTAAATAGTATTATTTCTATTCCTAGCTCTATAGAGATAGCTGGAGAAGATGCCCTTATAAATTCTATTACATCTTTAAATACTGAAACAATAGACTTATCTACATCATCTAAAGATGAAATTGATATAAAATTAATAGTACCCGAAGGAGTTACTCTTATAAATAATAATGGATATGTAAAGGTTAAAATAACTTCAAATAATATTTTACAAAAGAGCATATCATCAACGATTAAATTTATTAATAAAAGTGAAGACTATGATGTAACGTCAGATATTTCACAGGTTAATATTATAATAAAGGGTACAGGAGATATTTTGAACAATATAACGACCATAGAAAGTTATATAGATTTAAATTCTTTAAAGGAAGGTACACATTCTCTTCCTATAGGTGTAAATATACCAAGTAACGTTAGTTTGGTTTCAGTGACTCCAAGTAATATAAATGTAACTATAAAGAAAAAGGTGGTAGAAACTATAAATGGCAATTAAAATAAACAACATAGCACTAGATATAGATGAAGATATATCAATTTTAAAATCTAAAGTAGCTAAAAAATTGAGACTTCCAGAAAAATATATAAAAGATTTTAAAATATTAAAAGAGTCTATTGATGCAAGGAAAAAAAATCTTATTAAGATTAATTATGCTGTAGAGATTACTTGTGATGATGAAGAAAAGGTAATTTTAAAAGCAAATGATAAAGATGTAAAAATAGAAGAACAAAATTATGAGGAGAATTTTCCCTTTGGAGAAAAAAAGTTAAGCCACAGACCGGTAATTATAGGCATGGGGCCAGCAGGGATGTTTGCTGGTCTTTTATTATCTCAAAAAGGGTATAATCCTATAATAGTGGAAAGAGGAGAAGCGGTAGAAGAAAGAAGTAAATCCATTGATAAGTTTTGGAAAGAGGGAATATTAAAGGAAGGTTCTAATGTTCAATTTGGTGAAGGGGGGGCAGGAACTTTTTCTGATGGAAAGCTAACTACTAGAATAAAGGATACAAGATGTGACTTTATTTTAGAAGAGTTTATAAGGTCTGGTGCACCAGAGGAAATAAAATATATGGGAAAACCTCATATTGGTACAGATATATTAAAAGAAGTTGTAAAAAATATTAGAAAAGAAATAATAAGACTTGGGGGAGAAGTTTACTTTAATCATCAAATGCAAGATCTTATTATTAAAGATGGTAACTTAAAAGCTATAGTAGCTAATGATAAAGAAATACCTTGTGAAGTTGTAGTGCTTTCTATAGGCCATAGTGCAAGAGATACCTATGAGCTTCTACATAATAAAAATATATTTTTAGAGCCTAAGCCCTTTGCAATAGGAGTGAGGGCAGAGCATGTTCAATCATTTATTGATGAAAATCAATATGGAAAATATGCAGGGCATCCAAGGCTTAGGGCAGCTGATTATAGGCTTGCATATACAAGTGACAAAACAGGAAGAGGAGTATATAGCTTTTGCATGTGTCCTGGAGGATATGTTGTAGCGGCTTCATCAGAGGAAAATAAAATTGTGACTAATGGAATGAGTTATCATAAAAGAGATGGCAAAAATGCTAATTCAGCAATAGTTGTATCTGTAAGCCCAGAAGATTTTGAAGGAAGCAGCCCATTAAAAGGAATGGAATTTCAAAGACATTATGAAAGTTTAGCATACAAAACCACAAATAGTTATATGGCACCAGTTCAGCTTTTAGGAGATTTTATGAAAAATGAGATAAGTAAGAGTATAGGCAAGGTAGAACCTACATATAAACCTGGATATGAGTTTTCAGACTTAAGAAAATGTCTACCATCCTATGTAATAGAATCCTTAAAGGATGGTTTCATAAACTTTGATAAGAAGATAAAAGGTTTTGGAGATAAGGACACAGTACTTACAGGAATAGAAACTAGAACTTCTGCTCCAGTAAGAATTACAAGAAATGAAGGCCTACAGAGTATTTCACTGAAGGGACTTTATCCAGCAGGAGAAGGAGCAGGATATGCAGGTGGAATAATATCTGCAGCAGTAGATGGATTAAGGGTAGCAGAAAGTATAATGAAGGAATGGGCACCTATAATATAATTAAAAGCTTTGATTTAGATAGTAGGTATAATCTACTTATTTAAGTCAAAGCTAAAAATTTAATAACTTAATTTTCTGAAAAACAGTGATTTTATGAAAATATTTGATACAATAAACATGAGATATTATAACAGTTTAGATAGTTAAAAATTTATCAATCATAAATAATTTTAAAGAGGTGTATTTCAATGATTAGAAGTTTTGATGAAGTTTTACAAAAGCTTAAAAGTCTTGAAACTAAAAAAGTAGCAGTAGCTGTAGCACAAGATGAGCCAGTTCTTGAAGCGGTTAGAGATGCAAAGAAGAATGGTATTGCGGATGCTATATTAGTAGGTCACAAAGCAGAAATAGAAAAGATAGCGGACAAAATAGGAATGGATTTAAGCAACTTTGAAATAATAGACGAGCCAAACGTTGCAAAAGCATCCTTAAAGGCTGTAGAATTAGTATCTACAGGAAAAGCAGATATGTTAATGAAAGGTTTAGTTGATACTGCAACTTTCTTAAGATCTGTTTTAAATAAAGAAATTGGACTTAGAACAGGAAAAACTATGTCCCACGTAGCAGTTTTTCAAACAGAAAAATTTGACAGATTATTATTATTAACAGATGTTGCATTTAATACATATCCTGAACTTAAGGAGAAAGTTGATATAATACATAATGCTGCTTCAGTTGCACATGCTCTTGGAATAGAAAAGCCTAAAGTTGCAGCAGTATGCGCTGTAGAGGTTGTAAATCCAAAGATGCCTGAAACTATAGATGCTTCTTTACTTGCAAAGATGAGCGATAGAGGACAGATTAAGGGATGCGTTGTAGATGGACCTTTCGCACTTGACAATGCATTATCTGAAGAAGCTGCAAAACATAAGAAGGTTACAGGAGAAGTAGCAGGTAAGGCAGATGTATTATTACTTCCAAATATCCATGCAGGTAACATAATGTATAAGACTTTAACTTATACAACTGATTCTAAAAATGGATGCTTACTTGTAGGAACAACTGCACCAGTTGTATTAACTTCTAGAAATGACAGCCATGAAACAAAGATGTATTCAATAGCTCTTGCAGCATTAGTAGCTGACAATATGAAGAAATAATTTATAATTATAATATATGGAGGTAACAAAATGTCATACAAATTATTGATAATAAACCCAGGTTCTACTTCTACAAAAATAGGTGTATTTGAAGATGAAAATTTATTATTTGAAGAAACTTTAAGACATTCTTCAGAGGAAATAGGAAGATATGAAACAGTATATGATCAGTTTCACTTCAGACAAGAAGTTATATTAAACGTACTAAAGGAAAAGGGATTTGATATAACTACTTTAAGTGCAGTAGTAGGAAGAGGCGGACTTTTAAAACCTATCGAAGGAGGCACATATGCTGTAAATGATGCTATGCTTCATGATCTTAAAGTAAGCGTACGTGGACAGCATGCTTCAAACTTAGGTGGAATAATTGCAAATGAAATTGCTAATTCACTTAATATACCATCATTTATAGTAGATCCAGTTGTTGTAGATGAACTTCAAGATGTAGCAAGAATTTCTGGTATGCCAGAAATAGAAAGAACTAGTATATTCCATGCTTTAAATCAAAAAGCTGTTGCAAGAAAATATGCTAAAGAACACGGAAAAGATTATGCAGATGTAAACTTAATAGTAGCTCACATGGGTGGTGGGTCATCTGTTGGAGCACATAAAAATGGAAGAATCATTGATGTAAACAATGCATTAGATGGAGAAGGTCCATTTTCACCAGAAAGAAGTGGCGGAGTTCCAATAGGAGATCTAGTAAGACTTTGTTACTCAGGAAAATATACTTTACCAGAAATGATTAAAAAGATAAATGGAAAAGGTGGTACAGTAGCTTACCTTGGAACAAATGACTTTAGAGATGTTGAAAATAAAGGATTAGAAGGCGGCGAAGAATATAAGGAATATAAGCTTATATTAGATGCATTTATATATCAAATGGGTAAAGAAATAGGAAAATGTGCAGCTGTTTTAGCTGGTAAAATAGACGCTATAATATTAACTGGAGGAATTGCTTACAGTAAATATGTAGTAGCTGAGATTAAAAAGATGGTTGAGTTTATGGCTCCTGTAGTACCATATCCTGGAGAAGATGAATTATTAGCATTAGCTCAAGGAGCAATAAGAGTACTATCTGGAGAAGAAAAAGCAAAAGAATATAAATAATTATATGTGATTATAGAGGTCTGGCAGTAAGTGCCAGACCTTTACTTTTGTCGAATTAACTAACAGGCATTCTGTTGAGATAATATATAAATTGTATTATAATAGGTCTATATGTTTGAATTTTAACAATAAAATTGCATAAACTTATATTACATAAAACATAGAAAAGAGAGGTATTATCTATGGATAGAATGTTTGGAACGGATGGAGTAAGAGGCATAGCAAACCAAGAGCTTACATCAAGACTTGCATACGATTTAGGAAGAGCAGGTGCACATATATTAACAGAAGGTACTCACAAGCCTAAAATTTTAGTAGGGATGGATACAAGAATATCAGGACATATGCTTGAAAGCGCATTAGTAGCAGGCATACTCTCTGTAGGAGCTGAGGCAGTTTGCGTAGGGATTGTACCAACTCCAGCTATAGCATATTTAACAAGAAAATATGGAGCAGATGCAGGGGTAGTAATTTCAGCATCTCATAATCCAGTTGAATATAATGGAATAAAGTTTTTTAACAAAAATGGATATAAACTTTCTGATGATTTAGAAGACAAGATACAAGCAGTAATAGAAGGAAACTTTGAAGGAGTACCTTCGCCTATAGGAGAAAATATAGGAAGAAAGATTGTTGAAGAAGCGGCTATTGAAGATTATATAGAATTTGCAAAGTCTACTATAGATACAGATCTAAAGGGATTAAAGGTTGCACTAGATTGTGCAAATGGAGCGGCTTATGAGACAGCAGTTCAAACCTTTAGGGCATTAGGAGCAGAAGTAGTAGTTATAAATAATGATCCTGATGGATTCAATATAAATAAAAACTGTGGATCTACTCATCCTGAAGAGCTAATGGATTACGTTGTAAAAAAAGGATGTGACCTAGGATTAGCTTTTGACGGGGATGCAGATAGATGTTTAGCAGTAGATGAAAATGGAAAATTAATAAATGGAGATTTTATAATGTCCATTTGTGCTAAATATATGAAGGATACAGGAAAACTAGATAAGGATACTATAGTTATAACTGTTATGAGTAATCTAGGCATGCACATAGCCATGAAAAGAGAAGGTATCAATTTTATAACTACTAAGGTAGGAGATAGATACGTGCTTGAAGAAATGGTTAAGGATGGATATAAAATTGGAGGAGAACAATCAGGACATATTATTTTCTTAGATTATAATACAACTGGAGATGGGCTTATTACAGGACTTCAATTATCAGCTATTATAAAAAATACTGGTAAGAAGTTATCTGAGCTTGCTTCTGTAATGAAAGAACTTCCTCAAGTACTTGTAAATGCAAAGATACCTAATGATAAAAAAGATATATATATAACAGATGAAGAAATAGCATCAGAAATTAAAGGTATAGAAGATAAAATGAAAGGTAACGGAAGGGTTCTTATAAGACCATCAGGAACAGAGCCGTTAGTGAGAGTAATGCTTGAAGGAGAAAATCAATCTGAAATAGATGAAATAGCACATTCCCTAGCTAAGTTAATAGAACAGAAGGCAAATGAATAACTAAAAGTATGTATAGTGAACATCTTATAATAAAAAGATGTTCACTAAAACTATTTCTGAAGTTTTTATTAAATTTTCATTTACCATTGACCAAATTCAATATAAAAAATATAATAGATTAGATGCCTTTTTATTAAAAAGGACAAAAGGGGTGATAGTTAAGTAGAAAATTTTGGATGGTTTAAATTTAAAGCGCCAGGACTTAAGTGGAGTTTTAAATCTGTGGCAATAAACGGATTTTGAATGAAACTTCGCTAATGCGGAGTAAGTTTGCCTAGACCAAATCATAGATTTGGAGGCTCACTCAAGTTGACGAGGATGGGGAGTATCGAATCTTCGGCGGGTGCCCCACGGTATCGCACTACCGTTAACGGCTTATAAAATCTAAAAGTGATTTTAGGCACAAAATAAGCTAGGTGTTAAAAACTTTCATATACCTAAGGTATATAATATTAAATTAAATTTGAAAGGAAGAATAAATTATGTGCGGAATAGTAGGTTATATAGGTAAAAGACAGGCGTCTTCACTTTTAGTTGAAGGGCTTTCAAAATTAGAATATAGGGGATATGATTCAGCGGGTGTTGCTATAATGGACACCGATAGTGATGATATCAATGTAGTAAAATGCAAAGGAAGACTTGCAAATTTAGAAGCGAAGTTAAATAATACTCCATTAGATGGAACACTTGGAATTGGGCATACAAGATGGGCTACTCATGGTGAGCCATCTGACTTAAATTCTCATCCTCATAGCAATTCAGATGAGACTATAAGTGTTGTTCACAATGGTATAATTGAAAATTATATAAATTTAAGAGAATGGTTAACTTCTAAGGGATATAAGTTCTTATCTGAAACAGATACAGAAGTTATACCTCATTTAGTAGATTACTACTATAAAGGGGACTTATTAGATGCAGTTATGAAGGCAGTTTCTAAAATGGAAGGAAGCTATGCTATAGGTGTTGTATGTAGTAAAGAACCTGATAAGCTTGTAGCAGTAAGAAAAGACAGTCCACTTATTGTAGGACTTGGAAAAGATGAGTGCTTTATTGCTTCTGATATACCAGCAGTATTAAATCATACAAGAGATATTTATCTTTTAAATGATAAAGAATTTGTTTTAATGACAAGAGATGGTATAAAGCTATTTACAGAGGACAAGGAAGAAATAAAAAAGGATATATATCATGTAACATGGAATGCTGATGCTGCTGAAAAGGGCGGATATGAAGATTTCATGCTAAAGGAAATTCATGAGCAACCAAAGGTTATAAAGGATACTATGACATCAAGAGTTATGCCTGGAAAACCAATTACTCTTGACGATATAACTATAACTCATGATCAGATAGAAAATATATCAAAGATTTATATAGTAGCATGCGGAACTGCTTATCATGCAGGAGTAGTTGGAAAATATGTTATAGAAAAGTTAGCAAGAATACCAGTTGAAATAGATATAGCTTCGGAATTTAGATATAGAAATCCTATCATAGATGAAAAGACATTAATGATAGTTATAAGTCAATCTGGTGAAACAGCAGATACTTTAGCAGCATTAAGAGAAGCTAGAATTCGTGGAGCAAGAGTTATTGCTGTAACTAATGTAGTTGGAAGTTCAGTTTCAAGAGAAGCAGATGACGTATTATATACTTGGGCAGGACCAGAAATTGCAGTTGCATCAACAAAGGCTTATGAAACTCAGCTTATAGCTATGTATATAATTGCTCTATACTTTGCTCAGCATAAGAAAACTTTAAGTGAAGAAGAGTTAGAAGGCTTAAAGGAAGAAATGCTTACACTACCTGAAAAAGCAGAAGAGTGCTTAAAGCATAAAGAAGTAATACAAAAATTTGCAGCAAAGACATACATGCATAAAGATATGTTCTTCTTAGGAAGAGGACTTGACTATGCGGTAGCTATGGAAGGATCCTTAAAGCTTAAGGAAATATCCTATATACACTCAGAAGCATATGCAGGTGGAGAATTAAAGCACGGTCCAATAGCTTTAATAGAAGATGGAACTATAGTTGTTGCACTAGCAACTCAAGATGATTTATTTGATAAGATGGTAAGCAACGTAAAGGAAGTTAAAACAAGAGGAGCCAGTGTCCTTGGAATAGCATTCGAAGGAAATGAAAGTATAGAAAAAACAGTGGATTCAGCGATTTATTTACCAAGAATAAATCCATTATTTGCACCATTACTTTCAGTAATACCTCTTCAATTATTCTCTTACTATTCAGCAGTACAAAAGGGTTGCGACGTTGATAAGCCAAGAAACTTAGCAAAATCAGTTACAGTAGAATAAGTTTTAGATAAATACAATTTTTATAACTAATAATAGAGTTTGATTGAGCCTCGTGAGAGTAATGAAGGAAAAATCCTTGAATACTTTCGCGAGGCTTTTGTTACCCTAAGATGAAGCTAACATTTATAAATGTAAGAAAACCATGAAAGGGTTAGATAGAATTTATTATGATTCATCACCATTAAAATTTAGGATGATGTCGAAATATTTGTATAAAAATTAGTTGTAATATGCAACAGTTTTGTATTACAATAAATACAGAGGTGATAAAATGAATAAAAAGGAAAGTCACTATTTAAGAGAATTAATTAGAGTTCTCGTTAGAGACTTAGGAATACTAGAAGAAAGTGAAGCTACATGTTGTGGAACAACAATTTCTCAATGTCATGCTATTGTTGAGATAGGTAGAAGTAGCGATATATCTCTAAATGAACTCGCTGAACTATTAGCACTAGATAAAAGCACTATGAGTAGAACTATTAATAAATTAGTAGACTCGGGTTTAGCAATTAGAGAGCTGCACCCCAAAGATAGAAGATACGTGTCAATTAAATTAACTGCTGAAGGAGTTAATATATTTCGGAATATTGAAAACAGCATGGACCAGTATTATCAAAAAATTTTTTCTTGTATACCAGAGGAAAAGAGAGAACAGGTATTAGAAAGTTTACAATTAATAATTAATGCGGCGAAACAAAATAAATGTTGCTAGTGAAAGGAGTATAAGGAATGGATAATAATATTAAACGTAAAGTTAAGTCCTATTATGGAGGTATTGCAAAGAAGGTAAGCAGCAAATCAAAGGCTTCCTGTGGTTGCGGAGCTGCTTGCTGCGGAGCCATTAGCGACAACTCAAACATTTATACAAAAGAATATCTAGATGGATTACCAGAGGATGTTGTAAATGCATCATTAGGATGCGCTAATCCAGTAGTTTTAGCAGCGCTTAAGAAAGGTGAAATAGTTTTAGATCTAGGAAGTGGTGGAGGAATAGATGCTTTCATATCTTCTAAGTATGTAGGTGCAGAAGGAAAAGTCTATGGCCTTGATATGACAGATGAGATGTTAGAATTAGCAAATAAAAACAAGATAAAAATGGGGGTAAGCAATGTAGAATTTATAAAAGGTTATATTGAGGACATTCCACTTGATAATGAAACTATAGATGTTATTACCTCAAACTGTGTAATAAACCTATGTGAAGATAAAGAAGTTGCTTTAAGAGAAGCTTATAGAGTTTTAAAACAAGGCGGAAGACTTGCTATTGCAGATATAGTTCAATTAAAGAAAGTTCCAGAAGATATTAGACAAAGTGCAGAAATGTGGGTAGGATGTATTGCAGGTGCATTAGATATAAATATTTATATACACATACTTAAAAAGGTTGGCTTTAAGGAAGTAGAGATTATACCAGTAAATATATACACTAAAGAAATCATTGAAGGTATAGCAAAGCAAAAGAATTTGAGTGATGTTTACAGTGAAATAGATGGTGATTTGATAGATGGTGCTTACGCGGGTGCTCATGTTAAAGCGTATAAATAAGTAATATATAGATTATAAGGCATCCACAGAATTAAAATTATAGAATACTAAAACAAAACTAAAATTAAAAATAAAGAGGTTTTTTTAATGAAGTTTAAATCTAGAAGAATTAAACTTACTTTTACATTGTTTTTCAGCATAATAATTGTAATTATATTTTTTATATGGCAAAATAACGATGTTGTTATAACAAAATACAGTCATATTAATTCTAAACTTCCTGAAGGCTTCGATGAATATAAAGTTCTTCAGATTTCAGATTTACACAATAAGAATTATCATAATAGATTATCAACAAAGGTAAAAGAAATTAATCCTGATATTATTGTAATCACTGGAGATTTGATTGATAGGCGAAATACTAGAATTGAGATAGCGTTAGAATTTGTGCATCAAATGGTTGAGGTAGCACCTACGTACTATGTTTCAGGAAATCATGAACAATTGTCTGGAGAATATAATAAACTTAAGGAACAGTTAGAAAAATTAGATGTAAAAATTATTGATAATTCCTATATTATATTAAATCAAGGAGGAAATAAGGTTGGATTAATTGGGATAGCCGACCCTGCAATACAGCAAAGTGAAGAAAATTATCTCTGGGATAATAACAGCGAATATGTTAAAAATAACCTTAAAGAATTGCTTGAAAATGTAGATGCAAATTTTAATATTTTACTTTCTCATAGACCAGAACAATTCAGTATATATAAAGATATGAATGTTAATTTGGTTTTCAGCGGCCATGCCCATGGAGGACAAATTAGAATTCCTTTTATTGGGGGACTAGTTGCACCAAATCAAGGCTTTTTTCCTAAATATACAGATGGAATATATAATGATGGAGTAACGACAATGGTTGTAAGCAGAGGGTTAGGAAACAGCATTTTTCCTCTGCGGGTTTTTAATCGACCAGAGTTAGTGGTGGTTACTCTGAAAAAACAGTAGGGGTATGGCTATGCACATCTATATAAATTAGGGGAGCTTATGGACGGTTTGAAAACTGTTACAAAAAAATTTAGTATGTAAGAAAAAAACTTAGATAAGAATAGAGTCGCTAGTGAAAATTAATTACTAGGGGCTTTCTTTATGTACTATTATAAAAAGTATTTTGATATAATGGTATTACCAGAAAATTGATGGGAAGTGGAAAATATGAAAAATGATTTTTATGACAGGTTGAGTATCAATCCAATAATAGCTGCTGTAAAGGACCTGACTACCCTAGATAAGGCTATAGAATCCCCTTGTGAGGTAATTTTTTTGCTTACGGGGAATATATGCAATATTAAAAATATAGTTAGTAGAGTAAAAGCAAAAGATAAAAAAATATATATACATATAGATTTAATGGAGGGATTTGCAAGAGATTCTTATGCATTAACCTATATAAAAGAAAATATAAAACCTGATGGAATAATAACAACTAAATCTAACTTAATAAAGATAGCTAAGGAACTAAAAATTTTCGCTATACAACGATTATTTATAATAGATAACTTATCTTTGAAAAGTGGAATACATTCTATAAATACTGTAAGACCAGATGCTATAGAAGTTATGCCAGGGGTTATGCCTAAAATAACAAAGGAGATAAAACGGCAGGTTAATGTGCCTATAATCACTGGAGGACTCATAAGTGACAAAGAAGACGTAATAGGAAGTATTAATGCAGGAGCACTAGGTATATCTACAAGTAAAGAATATATATGGAATATGTAGAAGAAAACATCATGAAAAGGTTTTCTAGGGCCCTTGACTATAAAAAAAGATAGTGTTATAATAAATATAAAAATATAATATTAAAAGGCAGAGTATAGAGAGCCATGATTTTAAAGGATATAAATTGGATATCCTTTTGAGTCATGGCTTTTTTTAATTAAAGGGGGAGGAAAAATATGTTTGATGTAGTTGTTATTGGAGCTGGGGTTATAGGCTGTAGTATCGCAAGGGAACTATCAAGATATAATTTGAAGATTTGTGTATTAGAAAAGGGAGCAGATGTAGCAACAGGCACGTCTAAAGCTAACAGCGGGATAGTACATGCAGGCTTCGATGCTAAGCCAAATACACTAAAAGGAAAGCTAAATGCAAAAGGAAATTCTATGTTTGATATGCTTTCAAAAGAATTGGACTTCCCATTTAAGAGAAATGGATCTTTAGTTTTATGTTTCGACCAAAATGATATTGATAAATTAGAGGAACTAAAGATAAAAGGTGAAAATAATGCTGTTCCAGGGATCAGAATATTAAATAAAGAAGAAGTATTAAAGTTAGAGCCAAGCATAAATGACAATATAGTAGCAGCTTTATATGCACCAACTGGAGGAATCGTATGTCCTTACGAGATGACTATAGCTTATGCTGAAAATGCATATACAAATGGGGTGGAATTCAAGTTAAATACTGAAGTTAAAAATATAAAAAAGTATCAAGAAGAATTTGTTATTGAGACCAGCAAAGGCAGTTTTAAGAGTAAAATGGTTATAAATGCAGCTGGATTATTTGCAGATGATTTAAATAATATGATAAGTAAAAATAAGATAAACATCATAGCTAGAAAGGGAGAATATTGTCTTTTTGATAAAACTGCAGGTGCTATGGCAACAAGAACTCTTTTCCAACTTCCAACAAAGATGGGTAAGGGAGTGCTAGTAACATCAACGGTAGATGGAAACTTGCTTATAGGACCCAATGCAGTAGATGTGGAAGATAAGTCAGATATATGCACATCTCAAGAAGGCTTAGACGATGTATTAGACAAAGCAAAAATAACTTTAAGAGAAGTTCCAATGAAACAAGTCATTACATCATTTTCAGGGCTTAGAGCTCACAGTACTATAGATGATTTTATAATATCAGAAGCTGAGGATGTAAAAGGATTTATAAATGTAGCAGGAATAGAATCACCAGGCCTTTCAAGTGCGCCAGCCATAGCAAATATGGTTGAAGATATGGTGGTTGAAAAGCTGTCTCCGACTAAAAATCAAAAGTTTAATCCTGTAAGACAAGGAATTCCTAAATTTAGAGAAATGAATAACGAAGAGAGAAAGAACTTAATTAGCAAGGACCCATCTTATGGAAAGATGATATGTAGATGTGAAACAGTAACGGAAGGAGAAATATTAAGTGCTATAAAAAGACCACTTGGAGCAAGAGACTTAGATGGAATTAAAAGAAGAACGAGAGCAGGTATGGGAAGATGCCAATCAGGTTTCTGCTCAACAAAGATAGTTACAATACTATCAAGAGAATTAAATATACCTGAAATTGAGATAACTAAGTTTGGTGGAGAATCTAGGTTGCTAATAGGTAGAAATAAAGAAATATAGTTTGGGGGAGTGGAAAATGAGACAGCACGATTTAGTGATAATAGGTGGAGGTCCTGCAGGTCTTGCTGCAGCAGTAGGGGCAAGAGAAGAAGGGATAGAAGATATATTAATATTGGAGAGAGACAATTGCCTTGGGGGAATACTAAATCAATGTATTCATAATGGATTTGGACTTCATACTTTTAAGGAAGAACTTACAGGACCAGAGTATGCTGAAAGATTCATAGATAAGGTAAAAGAAATGAATGTACCATATAAATTAAATACTATGGTTATAGATATAAACAAGGATAAAGTTATAACGGCAGTTAACGAAGAGGATGGCATTTTAGAAATCAAAGCAAAAGCTATAATTTTAGCTATGGGATGTCGTGAAAGACCAAGAGGAGCTATAAATATACCTGGAAGTAGATGTGCGGGTATATATTCTGCAGGGGCTGCTCAAAAGTTTGTAAATATTGATGGATACATGCCAGGTAAGGAAGTAGTTATCCTTGGTTCTGGAGATATAGGACTTATAATGGCAAGAAGAATGACTTTAGAAGGTGCTAAGGTCAAGGCTGTTGTTGAACTTATGCCATATTCGGGAGGACTTAAGAGAAATATTGTTCAATGTTTAGATGACTTTGGTATTCCGTTAAAGCTTGCCCATACTGTTACTGATATAAAAGGAAAAGACAGACTTGAAGGAGTTACTATAGCAAAGGTAGATGAAAATCGCAGACCTATAAAAGGAACAGAAGAGTACATTCCTTGTGATACTCTGCTTTTATCTGTAGGTCTTGTTCCAGAAAATGAGTTATCTGCAAAGGCTGATGTGGAGTTGTCACAAGTTACAGGAGGGCCAATAGTTAACGAAAGTCTTCAAACTAATATTGAAGGAGTTTTTGCCTGTGGGAATGTGCTTCATGTTCATGACTTAGTTGATTATGTCACAGAGGAAAGTGTAAATGCAGGAAAAAATGCTGTAAAATATATAAAGGGACAGACTTTTAATAAGGCAGGAATAGAGGTAATTGCAGCAAGTGGAGCTAGATACACTGTTCCTAAATTTATTAATCCAAAAAATATAGAGAATCTAATAGATCTAAGATTTAGAGTTGGAGATGTTTATAAAGATAATTATATTTCTGTTTATTTCGATGAAGTAAGAGAGATGCATATAAAGAAAAGAATACTTACGCCAGGGGAAATGGAAACAGTAAAACTTACAAAGGCACTATTTGAAAAACATCCGAATTGTAAGAAGATTACTGTTAAGGTGGAAGGAGAGTAATAGTTATGAGTGAGAAGAGAGAATTAACCTGCATTGGTTGTCCGGTAGGATGTATGTTAGAAGTTACATTAGAAAATGGAGTAGTAATAGATGTAAAGGGGAATACATGCCTAATAGGAAAGAACTATGCAGAAAAAGAGTGTACTAATCCTACAAGAATAGTTACTTCCTCTGTTAAAGTAAGAAATGGAGAGATTAATGCAGTTTCTGTAAAAACAGAGTCAGATATTCCAAAGAGCAAAATAATGCAGTGCATAGAAGAACTTAAAGGTATAATTGTGGAGGCACCCGTCGATATAGGTGATATTATAGTGGCAAATGTTGCTGAAACAGGGGTTAATGTTATTGCTACTAAGGGTATTGCAAAGCTAAACTAGATGGTATATAATACAAATATAGAGAATTATTAGAAAATATTTTGGTAAAATAAGATAGCGTAGGCGGAGATATGAGAGCCATTGTTAAGAAGGGGATAAAGTCCTTTTCTTAATGATGGCTTTTTTTAATCTTCATATTCAACCGCCTTATAAAAACGGTTTCAATTATATATTAGTTATTGAGTTTATATCAAATAGATATAAATTTAATATAAAAAATAACAAGGACTAAGGGGGAGTAGTTATGTCTAGTCTTATGGGTGAGTTTTTAGGGACAATGCTGTTGATTCTACTAGGTGATGGTGTAGTGGCAGGTGTAGCTTTGAACAAAAGTAAAGCCCAAAATGCTGGATGGATGGTTGTAACCGCTGCCTGGGCATGCGCAGTTGCAATTCCAGCATTCATATTTGGCTCTGTAAGTGGGGCACATTTTAATCCAGCACTTACAATAGCTTTAGCGGCCATTGGGAATTTTTCTTGGGCACAAGTTCCAGGATATATAATCGCTCAATTTTTAGGAGCTATTGTAGGAGCTACTTTAGTATGGCTTGCTTATTTACCACATTGGGCAGAAACAGAAGATAAGTCAGCAAAACTGGGAGTATTTTGTACAGCACCAGCAATAAGAAATACTACAGGAAATCTTATAACTGAAATAATAGGTACTTTTGTATTAGTATTTGGAATTTTAGGACTTGGTCAAGTTAAGATGGCAGATGGACTTGGAACTTTAGCAGTAGGATTGTTGATATTAGTTATAGGTCTTTCTTTAGGAGCACCTACAGGATATGCTATAAATCCAGCTAGAGATTTAGGACCTCGTATAGCACATGCAATACTTCCGATAGCAGGAAAGGGAGATTCTGATTGGGGATATTCATGGATACCAGTTATAGGACCAATTATAGGAGCATTAATTGGAGCTATATTATTTGTAATAGTATTTTAATGTAAATGTTATTAATCAATATTGGATAATATGAAAACCTTTAAATAAGTATTTGGGAATGAAGGGGAGGAAAATAAAATGGAAAAAGAAAAGTATATAATGGCGCTAGATCAAGGTACAACAAGTTCAAGATGTATAATATTCAATAAGCAAGGGGAAATAGTTGCCGTATCACAAAAAGAATTTACTCAAATATATCCCAAAGCAGGTTGGGTTGAGCATAATGCAATGGAAATTTGGGGAACACAGGCTGGTGTTGCAGGAGAAGCATTAGCAAAGGCAAGTCTAGATGCAACTGATATAGCATCCATAGGTATTACCAATCAAAGAGAAACGGTAGTAGTGTGGAATAAGAGAACAGGGATCCCTGTATATAATGCTATTGTATGGCAATGTAGAAGAACTGCAGAATATTGTGATGAGTTAAGAGGAAAAGGCTTTGATAAAGTAGTAAAGGATAAGACAGGCCTTATTTTAGATGCATATTTCTCAGGAACAAAGGTTAAATGGATACTAGATAATGTTCCAGGAGCTAGGGAAAAAGCAGAAAATGGAGAATTACTTTTCGGTAATATAGATACATGGCTAATTTGGAATTTAACAAAGGGAAAGGTTCATGCAACTGATTATACAAATGCCTCAAGAACAATGCTTTACAATATACATGAACTAAAATGGGATGATGAACTTTTAGAAGAACTTAATATACCAAAATCAATGCTTCCAGAAGTAAAACCTTCCAGCGCTATCTATGGAGAAACTGATGAACTTATATTTGGATCACCAATTACAATAGGTGGAGTTGCTGGAGACCAACAAGCAGCATTATTCGGACAAGTTTGTTGTTCAGAAGGTATGGCTAAGAACACATACGGAACAGGATGTTTCTTGCTTATGAATACTGGAAAGAAGCCTGTAGAATCTAAAAACGGATTGCTTACGACTATGGCTGCCTGCTATAATGGAACTCCAGAATATGCTCTTGAAGGAAGTATATTTGTAGGTGGAGCAGTTATTCAATGGATTCGTGATGAGCTTAGAATGATTAAAAGTGCAGCAGAGTCTGAAAAATATGCAGAAGCAGTTGAAGATTCTAATGGAGTATATGTAGTGCCAGCTTTTGTTGGACTTGGAGCACCTTATTGGGATGCATACGCAAGAGGAACTATAGTAGGACTTACAAGAGGAGCTAAGAAGGAACACTTTATAAGAGCAGCATTAGAATCTTTAGCATATCAAACACATGATGTATTAAAGGCTATGGAAGAAGATTCAGGAGTAAAATTACAGACATTAAAGGTTGATGGAGGAGCATGTGCTAACAATTTCTTAATGCAGTTCCAAGCTGATATATTAGATACACCAGTTCAAAGACCAGAAGTTATAGAAACTACAGCACTTGGTGCAGCATATTTGGCAGGGCTTGCAGTGAAATACTGGAATGATTTAGATGATATATGTTCAAGCTGTAAGACATCAAAGACTTTCACACCTAACATGGAAGAAGAAAAGAGAGAAAAGCTTGTTGCTGGATGGCATAAGGCAGTTGGGAGATCACAGGAATGGGAAAAATAATTAAATAAATTAAAGTTGAAGATGGAATTCTATAAATTAAGATAGAATTCCATTTTAATTATGCTTTTTTAATTTTAGATTTAGGGTCAACACTATAAAAGGTGTTATTAATTGAGTTGATTATATTACCATTTTTTAACTGGACGATTGGAAGATATGGATATTTAACATAGTTATCAAAGCCAATTATTTTGCCAGTAATACCATTAGGTAGACGTATTGTTTTATTTGGTTTGAAATACGTAGTTCTATGCAGGAATATACCTAAAATATTATTATCTAGTACCTCGTCTTTATTCTCACAGACAAATCTAATTGCTTCTGAAGGAAGAAGTCCAGTTGTATAGTTATATCCACCTACTAAATCGTCGTATTCATGAGCTATATGAAGAATTCTACCAAACAAACTTATTTCTTCTCCCTTTTTGCCGTTTGGATTTCCCTTACCGTTATAGAATTCATGATGATCTAAAATTTCATTAATAATTGACTTTTTACGTAAAAGTGGAGAGTTTGAAGTCATATTTAGAGAAAACTTCAAGATGCTTTTTCATTGCAGGGTGATTGTATTCTTGAGCTTTTAAAAAAGTCTTATATTTCTTATTGGGTAGTTCTGCAAAGCCTATATTTAAAAACAATCCGGCAATGGCTAACTCAATTAAATCATCATTAGTCAATTCCACAGTTAGTCCAATCAAAATTGAAATACAGGTTGTATTTATGCTGTGAATTAAGAATATATCATCATAGTCTTTGATTTTATTGAAAAGATTAATAAACGTGTTATTATTTGAAAAAAAATTTAATAAGTTTGATTTGATGTCCATTGCCCGATTTCTTAAATTCTCTGATTCTAAAGTATCTTCTAAAGAGACGCAATAAGGTGAAGTTGATAGCATGCTTGTAATAGGATTAATATAATTTTTAATTTCATAGATAGGAATATTTTTATATTTTTTCATAATTTCATTTAAATCTTTTTTGAATCCAGTATTAACGTGGTCGTTATTCTGTAAAAATTCTTCAAAATCTTTTTCAGATGGGGCTACTAAAACAGAGGTATCAGGTAATATGTGCTTTTTCATTATATTAATTAAAGAAATGTTTAAGTTTTTATTTTCATTAATAAGCATTAATCCATCCGATCTGTAAATAGGATGTAATAAAATATCGCCAGGAATAAGATCTTGGATTTGGTTTTTTATATAATTTTGTTTTGTAAAATGCCTTTTATCTTCAAACATAGAACTTCCCCTTTGGATTTCATTTGCATATAGTTATACCTTGCTTGTATTCATGTGGGAAACGTTGTTAAAAAAGGAAATATATTTATATACAACAGTAAATAAAAAATAATCATTAAAGTTTTTAATAAAGAGAAAATTAGGGTGAAAGCTAATAACTTTATTCTTAAAAAATAAGGATAAAAATTGATTATAATAAATAAAAATACAATAATTACATATATAGGAATAGAATGGAGGGAAGAAAGGATTGTCAATAGTCCTATAAAAAAGACTTTATATTACTTTAAAAACAAATATTACAACAAAATATCCAAAATTTATTAAAAATATATACATATAATAGAAAAATTAGACAAAATATGATAATATATTATATGTATTAGGGAAGGTGGCTAGGTCTATGGGAAATAAAATAGAAGGAAGTAGAAAAGCAGAAATAAATATGCGCTTTTCAGAATTTGAAATGCCTCCAATGCAGGATGCATTAATAGTGGGCAAACGAGCTCCAATTGGAGCGGAGGCAACAAGAAGAATGGTAGACATACTTTCACCAGAACAATATGAAATAATTAGGATAGAACATGAGTATGTTGAAGCCATTGTTGTAAGAAGATCTTTATTAAATATGTTATCGGAGGATAAGCTTATTCCTATAATTATGGAGGAGGGAGAAAAAATTGCTAACGAATCAATGATTATAAGAGCTCAAGTGAATATAACTCTTAATGTTAGCAAGTCTATTGACTTATGATGCAGAAGGTATTAAATATAATGGATAAGAATTTTATGAAAGTTGATTTTCTGAGCGGAGTAAGGCGGATTCAAGATGTTTTTTATGAAAGAGATACAGAGTGCTTTGTTGTTTATGATGAGGAGAGATTAGTTGGTGTGGCCACAAAAAAAGAATTAATTGGAGCTCATCCAAATAGAATAATCGCTGATGTTATGTCTTACAAATATATTTGTATTGATTGTTGTACATACATATGGGAGATTAGAGAAACATTTGATTTAAATAGAGATATTTATATTGCACTTATAAAAGATAATGATAAAGTCATAGGATACATAACAAGAACAACTTTAAATATAGAGTTGGGAAAACATATTGATTTGCTTACAGGACTGTATAAAAATGATTATTTATTTTATAATGCATATAAATTAATAAGAAGTGAACAGAACACAACGATTATATTTATAGACTTAAATAATTTCGGTTATATTGATAAGAAGTATGGTCATATAAATGGAGATGCTATACTCAAAGATGTCGCAGAGGTATTAAAGGAAAGTATTAGCTCCGAATGTTATCTGTGCAGGTATGCGGGAGACGAATTTGCAATATTAACTCCACATCCTATAGATGACAGTAGGGTACTTGCAGAAAAAATTATAAAGTCTATAAGCTCTTATGAGTTTACCAACAATATAGCAGTTTCTGCATCAATAGGAATTACAGGTTGTAGGATACATAATAATAAAATAGAAAATACATTTGAAATAATAAAAAAGTTAGTAAATATTGCAAGCTTAGCATCAACAAAGGCAAAGCAAAGTGCTAATAGTTCAATTATTGTTGGGGATGTGGACATAGATGCAATTGCTTAAATATATAGTTGAGTATGGATTAATATATTTTAATCACACTCAACTCTTTGTATTTATAAATAAATATACAATAACAGGAGATAGATTTTACAAAAAGAGCTATGTAAACCTATAGCTTTTACATAGCAAAATTACTGTGTAAGTTTTAAATTATTATCCGAAAAGAGCCAAGAGTACTCCAGCGGCAACTGCTGAACCTATAACTCCTGCCACATTAGGCCCCATTGCATGCATAAGAAGATAGTTTGATGGATTAGCCTTTTGCCCTTCAACTTGAGAAACTCTTGCAGCCATTGGAACCGCTGAGACTCCAGCAGATCCTATAAGAGGATTGATTTTCCCTCCAGATAAAAAGCACATAAGTTTGCCTAAAAGTAACCCACCTATTGTACTAAATGCAAATGCAGCAAGTCCAAGGAATATAATTTTTAAAGTCTCAGGGCTTAAGAATCTATCGGCTCTGGCAGTAGCCCCTACAGTAGTGCCAAGAAAAATGGTAACGATATTAATTAATGCATTTTGTGCAGTATTAGAGAGCCTTTCAACAACTCCGGACTCCTTAAATAGATTTCCCATCATTAACATTCCTATAAGAGGTGCTACAGAAGGAAGCAGTAGCACTGTAAGTACTGTAACTGCTATAGGAAATACTATTTTTTCAACTTTAGATACTTCTCTAAGCTGGTCCATTTTAATTTGTCGCTCTTTTTTTGTTGTGAGTAACTGCATTAAAGGAGGTTGTATAAGGGGAATTAGCGCCATGTAAGAATAAGCTGCAATTGCAATTGCTGGCAGCAATTCCGGAGCAAGCCTCGTTGTTAAAAATATTGCTGTAGGCCCATCCGCGCCACCAATGATACCTATTGAAGCTGCAGCTTTAGGTGAGAAGCCTAGTGCAATTGCAATAATAAAAGCAGTAACAACACCTAATTGGGCTGCTGCACCTAGAAATAAACTTGAAGGCCTAGCAATGAGAGGCCCAAAGTCAGTCATTGCACCGATTCCTAGAAATATTAGGGAAGGATAAATTCCTAATTTGACACCTTGATATAAATAATAAAGTAATCCTCCTGGCTCAGAAGAGTTTGTAAGCGGGCCAGACATTATTCCCGTAGATGGTAAATTAGCCAGCAGAACCCCGAAAGATATAGGTAGAAGCAAAAGGGGTTCAAACTTTTTTTTGATAGCCAGATATATAAGCACAAAAGAGATAAGAATCATTACCGATTGCTGCCATGTTAGTGCTGCAAAACCTGATTCGTTAAATAATTTTGTAATTGTATCTGAAAATGAAAAAGACATTTATATAGCCCCCTTTCTATTCAATCACGGCAAGAACATCGCTTGTATTAACAGAGGTTCCCTTTGCAACCTGAATTTCTTTAATGATTCCATCTTTAGGAGCTGTAATTTCATTTTCCATTTTCATAGCTTCAAGTATAAATAAAGTGCCACCTTTTTTTATATTATCTCCTTGACTTACTTTTATGTCTATGATTGTGCCAGGCATTGGAGCTTTTAATACCTCACTAATCATACTTGTCTTTGTAATTGGCTCTTTAGAAATGCTATTAGAGACTTTCTCTCTAGTGGAGTTCATAACTTCAACCTCATACTTTTTATTATCAACAGTAATGATATAATTCATTTAAGTATTCTCCCTTCTAAAATAATGATGTGATTATACATCAAGTGGTTTTATGGATTTAATTTCAAGTGATTTTAAAGGAATGTTAGATGCATAACTTAGTGAGGCTGCAATAATTGCAACTGTCTTTTCATCAACATCTACGAAAGTTGATCTATCAGTTAATAACTCCAAGGTATTTTCATCTTGAGTAAAGGTACGCAATTCCTCTTTTTTCTTAATAAAATAAAAACACTTGGATTGTAAATTTAAAAAAAGGCTTAGTGAAATAAGAACAGCAAAAACTATAGACATAACAAATAAAGCAACTAATATGCTCTCAAGTACTGACATAAAATCCCCCCTTATTAGTAAAAACCTGTATACATTTTTCTATGAATTAATAAAGATAAATTATTACTGGTATATAAATAATGAACCATCGGTTTACTATATTTATATGTGAATGAATTAGAAATATGCTATATAAAAAATTTAAGTTAAATTTACTTAAATAATTTATATGTACTATTAGTTAGAAGAAAAAAGTTTTCATACACACCTAATTGAATATTTTTCCATATTGGAGTAAACTATCATATAATAGGATTTTTAATTGGGTAGAAAATAAGATCACAAGGTAAAAGTGTAGGCGAAAAGGGGGATAAGAAATAGGTGTTAACAGAACAAAACAATATAAATAACAGCTTGGATAAGGCGTTAGAACTTTTAAAGTATTTTACTAATGAATGCCCTGTTAGAGGGCTAAGTGAAATAAGCAGAGAGTCCTCTATACCTAAAGCAACAGTATATAGGCTACTTAATACTTTTGTGAAAAATGGATTTTTACAAAAGGTTGATATTCATGGACAGCAAAGTCAGTATAAATTAGGTATGAAGTTTTTTGAACTGGGAATGCTCGTATCAGAATCAATGGAGCTGAAAGAAGTTGCTCTCCCGCTAATGAAACAGTTAAGAGATTTACTTAATGAAGATATTCAGTTATCTATAAGAGAAAATAATTATTCTATTTATATTGAAAAAATAACATGCACTCATCCTGTACGATTATTCACAAGGGTAGGGAGAACCGTACCATTAAGTGCGGGAGCTTGTGCAAGGGCAATATTATCTTTTTTAGATGATAAAGAAATACATGACATTTTGAACAAAGAACCTTTAGTTAAGTATACGGAAAATACCATTATCGACAAGAAAGCCTTATGGGAAAATATAGAGGAAAATAGAATAAAGGGCTACACTATTAGCTTTGGGGAGTTAGAACCGCAAACCGTTTCAGTAGGGGTGCCTATACTTGATTATTCTCAAAATGTTGTGGCATCATTAAGTGTTGCAGGACCAGAGCAAAGATTTAATGATAAGTCTTTACCATTAATCATAAATGAAGCAAAAAAGACTGCTAAAGAAATATCTAAAATTTTAGGATGTAATTTTAGTAAAGTTTATAAATAAATTAACTAGACGTAATACCTAGTAAAAACTATTGGTTATTGCGTCTAGTTTTTTTATTTATAAATATACATAAAATTTTATGAATGATGCATATATCCAATAATTTATTAATATAAGTATTATAGGTATAAATGAAACATCGGTTTAATAATTGAAAAGATAATTATATAGGAGGTACTTATTATGTTTAAGGTTGATTTGAATAGTGATCTAGGGGAAAGCTTTGGAAATTATAAGATAGGATTAGATGAAGAAGTGATAAAATATGTTACTTCCGTAAATATTGCTTGTGGATGGCACGCTGGGGATGCTGAAGTTATGGAAAACACTATTAAGATAGCAAAGGAAAATGGAGTAGCAGTAGGGGCACATCCTGGTTTTCCAGATTTAATGGGCTTTGGACGAAGAAATCTTTCCGTAAGTCCTGCTGAGATGAAAGCTTATATAAAGTATCAATTAGGAGCACTTATGGCATTTGCAAAGACTGAAGGCGTGAAAATACAACATGTAAAACCACATGGTGCTATGTATAATATGGCTGCAAGAGATTTATCATTGGCAAGGGCTATAGCACAAGCTATATATGAAGTAGATAAGAATATTATTTTACTAGGACTTGCTAACAGTGAATTAATTAAAGCAGGAGAGCAAACAGGATTAAAAGTTGCAAATGAGGTATTTGCTGATAGGGCATATAATGCTGATGGAACATTAGTGGCAAGATCAAAAGAAGGTTCTGTTATTCATGATGCTGATGTTGCTATATCTAGAGTTGTAAGAATGGTGAAGGAAGGAAAGGTAACAGCAATAACTGGTGAAGATGTTAACATAAATGCACAATCTATATGCGTACATGGAGATAATCCAGATGCTGTGAAGTTTGTTAAGGAAATTAAAAGGAGACTTCAAGAGGAAGAAATTCAAGCAACTGCAATCTCAAATCTTATTAAATAGGAGGGAAGGGCATGAACACGGAAATGGAGAAAACCTCAAAGAATTTAAAACCGAGACGAGACAATGGAAGTGTCCTTATAGGTGCGGCGTTTATCATGGCAACTTCAGCTATAGGACCAGGATTTTTGACTCAAACAGCCCAATTTACTGAGAGATTTGCTGCAAGTTTTGCTTTTGTAGTATTAGTTTCAATTATATTTAATATAGGTGCTCAGATAAATGTATGGAGAATTATTGGTGTATCAGGCATGAGGGGACAAGATATTGCGAATAGAGTTGTACCTGGACTTGGATATTTTATAGCAATACTCGTTGCAATGGGAGGGTTAGCATTTAATATTGGAAATGTTGGTGGTGCAGCGTTAGGATTAAATGTTATCTTTGGTCTTAATGTACAATATGCTACTATTATTTGTGGAATTGTAGCAAGTGTTATTTTCTTATCTAAGGAAGCAGGTTCAGTGGTAGATAAGCTTACACAGGTTTTAGGAGTATTGATGATTGTAATTGTGACTTATGTTGCAATTAAGACACAGCCACCTGCTGGAGAAGCTTTGATTAGAAGCGTTACCCCAGAAAACCCTGAGTTGTTGTTATTCCCAATAATTACTCTACTTGGCGGCACAGTAGGAGGCTATATTACTTTTTCAGGTGGACATAGATTGATTGATGCAGGAATTACAGGAATAAATAAGGTTAAGGAAGTTACGCAATCTGCAGTACTTGGTATTACAATTGCATCTATCATGAGAATACTAGTATTTTTAGCGGTATTAGGAGTTGTAAGTAAAGGAATTACTTTAGATCCTTCTAACCCGGCAGCCTCTGCTTTTAAAAGTGGTGCGGGAATGATTGGATATAAGTTTTTCGGTGTTGTATTATTAGCTGCAAGTATTACTTCAGTAGTCGGGGCTGCCTATACATCTGTATCATTTTTAAAAACACTCAATCCATTTATACAAAAATATGAAAAGCAGACTACTATAGGATTTATTATTTTCTCAACAATTGTCATGGCTATAATAGGACAACCAGTAAAGCTGCTTATTTTAGCAGGATCCCTTAATGGATTAATCTTACCAATAACCTTAGGAGTAATATTAGTAGCTTCTAAAAGAAAGGATATTGTAGGAGAATATAACCATCCTAAGTGGATGTTAATACTTGGCATATTAGTTGTTGTTATTGCTGCATACGCAGGAGTAAGGTCATTATCGAGCATATTCTAGAAAAATTAATCAGGAGGAAATAGCATGTATAAGGAGACAAGATATTTAACAGCTGGAGATAGGGCGTTAACTGTTGAATATGGAAATGAGATTTCTGAAGATATAAGTAATAAGGTAAGAGCAATGATGGTAGCCTTGGAATTAAATAAAATAGAAGGGGTAATAGAAATTGTACCAACTTATCGATCTTTAATGATTCACTATAATCCCTTAGATATTAAATATGATAATTTGGTGAGGGAATTGAAGCTATTGGAAGGTAAGCTTAATGATATTTCCATGCCGGAGCCTGAAGTTATTGAAATACCTACATTATATGGTGGGGAATATGGACCAGATATTGAAAATGTTGCGCATCATAATGGAATAACTGTGGAAGAAGTAATAAAAATACACAGTTCCAAGGAATATCTTATCTACATGTTAGGTTTCACCCCTGGTTTTCCATATCTGGGGGGGATGGATGAAGAAATTGCGACACCTAGATTAAAAGTTCCAAGAACAAAAATTAGTCAAGGATCTGTAGGAATTGCAGCAAGTCAAACAGGAATATATCCTATTGATAGTCCTGGCGGGTGGCAGTTGATTGGTAAAACTCCTTTAAAGCTCTATGATCCAAATAGAGAAGTTCCAATACTTTTAAAAGCGGGAAACTATATTAAGTTTATGCCTATCTCTAAAGAACAATATAAGTCTATAGAGAAAGATGTAAATGATGGAGGTTATAAATATAATACTTATATTAAGAAAAGAAAGGAGGGGGCATAATGGGAGAAATAAAAATTAAAAATCCTGGACTTTTGACATTGATACAAGACAATGGCAGATATGGTTATCAGCAATTTGGTGTTCCTGTTTCAGGAGTGATGGATGGTTTTTCTCATAGAATAGCTAATATTTTAGTAGGAAACAATGAAAATGAAGCCCTCTTAGAAGTAACTATATTAGGTCCTGAAATAGAGATTATGAATGGCTCCTTAATTGCTATTACAGGAGGAGATTTAAGTCCATTTTTAAATGGCAAACCCATACCTATGTGGGAAAGCATACGTATAAAAAAAGGAGACATATTAGGATTTGGGCAGATTAAAAATGGATGTAGAAGTTATATAGCATTTGCAGGTGGGATTCAAGTTAAAAAGGTCATGGGGAGTGGGTCCACTTATGTTAAAGCTAGAATAGGTGGACTTAATGGAGGAAATTTAAAATCAGGAGATATTATAAAAATAGGTAATTTAGAAGATAACTTAACTTCTACTAAGTACAGAAAGCTACCTAATAAATATATTCCTACGTATTCAAATAATATAGAAGTAAGAGTTATTTTAGGACCTCAAGATGATTATTTTACTGAAAAGGGAATGGAAAAATTTTTATCTTCTGAATATAAAGTTACTAATGAATGTGATCGTATGGGATATAGATTAGAAGGAGAGGCAATTGAACATACTAATGGTGGAGATATTATATCTGATGGAATTAATTTTGGTGCTATTCAAATCCCAAGTCATGGACAACCAATTATTATGATGGCAGATAGACAAACTGCTGGAGGATATACAAAAATTGCAAATATTATTTCTATAGATCTTCCTAAAATAGCGCAGGCTAAGCCTGGCGATTGTATTACATTTAAAAAAGTAACTATTTACGAAGCTCAAAGGCTTCTGAAAGAAGTAGAAGAAGATATTAAGACAATTAAAAAGAATTGTATTAGTGAAAATATCATTAAAACTAGTGAAATTTTATTAAGAGTAAATGGAAAAGAATATAATGTAAAGGTAGAAGAAGTAGGATAAAAGCAGTTATTAAAATCTGAAATCCCCATGCTGTAAGCATGGGGATTTTTATTTAACTTGCTATCTTTTTATAAATTACTTGAAAAAAAAGATAAGGAATTTATATCAACATCAAGCTTGTTTAATAAGGCTTCGATTTTTCCCTTAGATTGTATTAAAAGTTTTTTTATTAATTCTATTTTTTCAGGTGTTGCTCGAAATGAAGGAACACTTACACTAATGGCAAAACCAACTTGATTATCTTTACGAATTGGAACCGCTATACATCTGATGTGGTCGGTAATTTCCTCATACTCTACAGCAATATTAGTTTGAAGAGTGCTAGATAGCTGCTGATACAATATATCAAAATCAGTTATTGTATTAGGTGTATAAGATTCTAAGCCATTAGGATAGAGATCTTTCAATTGCTGCTTTGAACAATCGCACAACAAAGCTTTACCTAAAGCGGTACAATAAGCAGGCAGCGATTTTCCTACTGATGAAATTAATCTAATGGGCTCAGGGGAATCTACTTTAGCAATATAAAGAACTTTATCTTTATTTAGTACGCCGAGCTGGCAAGTTTCAGAACTTTTATCAACAATAAGTTGCATTTCTTCAGTGATAAAACTCAAAACGTCTAGATTCTGTGAATAAGAAGAACCAACAGCAAATGAACTTATACCAATTATATATTTAGATGTATGTTTATTAAGCTCAATAAATTTTCTTTCATATAACGTTCTAATAACTGGAAAAATACTGCTTTTTGGAGCGTTAATAGCACTAGCGATTTCTGTTAAAGTATAGCCTTCAGAAGAAAATGCAAGCAGCTCTAATATATCTAAAACACGTGAAGTGGGTCTGTGTTCTGAATCAATCAAAGTATAATACCTCCTCTACAAATAAAGCCAACACTATAATAACAAAAAAGGAATTTATTTTCAAGGCAGGCAATATAATTTTGCCGAAAACAAAGACAAATAAAATTTTTCAGAAAATGATAACAATTAATATTGACATACTATTCCATAGATGATATTATAATCTCAACAAGTTCGTAAATGCAAATGCAGTTCGTAATAACGAACAAAAAGATTCGTAATTAAATTGAAAGGTGGGGGAAAAACTAATTAGAAAACGATTTTATAGGTGAATTTTAATATTAAAACTTTTAGGGGGAAGATATTATTATGATTATGAAGTTTCTAAAAAAGGTACCAGCAGGTATGATGATTGTTCCATTACTTATTGGATCATTCCTAAACACATTTTTCCCAGAAGCACTTAAGATAGGATCTTTTACAACAGCTGTGTTTTCGAATGCAGGTGCAGCAACTGCAATGGGAATCCAATTATTTTGCTTAGGAACCACATTACAAATTAAGGACATGCCTAAAGTTCTTAAGCGTGGAGGAATATTATTAATATCAAAATTTATTATCGGGGCTGCTATAGGAATTGCAGTGGGTAAAATATTTGGGTTTGCTGGAGTTCTAGGGTTATCGGCATTATCAGTAATCAGTGCAGTAACAAATAGTAATGGAAGTGTTTACTTAGCATTAATGAAAAGTTACGGTGATACTACGGATTGTGCCGCTATGGCTCTTCTAGCATTAAATGATGGACCGTTCTTCACTTTAATAGCTTTAGGGGCATCTGGACTCGCTAATATTCCAGGAAAAGCTTTAATTGCTACAGTTATTCCTATTATTGTAGGTATGATTCTTGGAAACTTAGACAAGAGTTTAAGAGATTTTTTAGCACCAGCAGGAGATATTTTGATTCCGTTTGTTGGATTAACCTTAGGAGCTGGAATTAATTTAACTAATGTTGTTAAAGGTGGTCCACAAGGAATAGTATTAGGATTAATTACACTAGTAATTGGAGGAGCATTTATTGTATTCTGCGATAGAATAATAGGAAGACGTCCAGGATATGCAGGATGGGCAGTTGCAACAACTGCTGGAAATGCCATTGCTGTACCTGCGGCTGTTGCATTAATAGATCCAAGCTGGGCACCTTATGTAGCTGTAGCAACTTCTCAAGTAGCAGCATCTACTGTTGTGACAGCAATATTAGTTCCTTTAGTAACTGACTGGTGGGCTAAAAGATATGGATGCCCACAAATACCAATAACAAAAGAAGATGGCACATTAGTAGGGATTTAATCTAATTTTACTATAGATAGAATATTTAATATAAAAAGGAGAGATAAGCATGGTAAACGCATTAATGATTGATGAAAAGGATGATGTTATAGTAGCAATTGAACCTATTGAGAAGGGTTCGGAAATTAATTATAAATCAAAGAATGATACTGTTAAAACGTTGACTGCATTAGATAATGTCATAATTTATCATAAAATAGCGGTTAAAGATATTACTAAAGGCAATCCAATAAGTAAGTATGGTGAACATATAGGTGTAGCAGCAACAGATATTAAGGCTGGTATGCACGTTCATGAACATAATGTACAAAGTGTTAGAGAAGAATTATAAGGGGGAAATTAGCTATGAATTTTTATGGATATAAAAGACCAGATGGAAAAGTAGGAATTAGAAACCACATTTTAATTTTACCAGCAAGTGTATGTGCTTCCGATACAACAAGAATAGTTGCATCACAGGTAGAAGGTGCTGTTACATTTAATAATCAAAATGGATGTTCACAAGTTGCTTCAGATCAGCAGTTTACAATGGATGTAATGGCTGGATTTGCAGCTAACCCTAATATATATGGCACAGTTGTTATTTCCCTTGGATGTGAAAACTGTCAAATGGATTTAGTAACCAAAGCAATTGAGGAAAGAACTAACAAACCTCTTAAAACCGTTATAATTCAAGAAGCAGGTGGAACACTTAAGACAATCGAAAAGGCTGTGCGCTATGCTAAAGAAATGGCAGAAGAAGCTAGTATGCTTAGGAGGGGGGAATTCCCAATTTCCGAACTAATTGTTGGTACAGAATGTGGTGGCTCAGACCCAACATCAGGACTTGCCTCAAACCCACTTGTAGGCGCACTTAGTGATAGATTAGTAGAACATGGAGCAACATCAATTCTTAGTGAAACAACTGAATTTATAGGGGCAGAACACATCCTTGCCAGACGTGCAAAGAATGAACAAGTTCGTGATAGAATTTATGACATAGTTCATAGATATGAAAAGGCCCTTCAATTAGTTGGGGAAGAAGTAAGAGAAGGGAACCCATCACCAGGTAATAAGGCAGGTGGATTAACAACTCTTGAAGAAAAATCCCTTGGATGTATCCATAAAGGTGGACATAGTGTAATAAATGCTGTATTTGACTATGCTAAGCCAGTAACAGAAAGAGGCCTTGTTATAATGGACACTCCAGGCAATGATCCGTCTTCTGTTGCAGGTATGATCGCAGGAGGAGCTCAAATTGTTGTATTTACAACTGGACGTGGCACTCCAACAGGTAATCCAATAGCACCTGTTATAAAGATTACAGGTAATAAAATTACTTATAAGAATATGGAAGATAACATGGATTTCGATGCTAGTCCAGTAATTTATGGAACTAAAACTATGGACGAGTTAGCCGATGAGTTGTTAGGGAAAGTTGTTGAAACAGCAAGTGGTAAACTTTCAAAAGCAGAATCTCTTGGTTATATGGAAATAGCTATTGCTAGAGTTTGTAACTACGTATAGTAGCTATATAGAAAAATTACAATGAGGCTTGCAATAATGCAGGCCTCATTGCATAAAAATTAGATATTGTAATAATTAAAGGAGAAGTATTTGTATGAGTATTTATTATATACCACCAGTAAATTTACTTGGAAGAGGTTGTCTTGCTGAAGTAAAAGAACCTATTAAAT
>NZ_JMFY01000070.1:0-1545 GCF_000765165.1 Clostridium sp. HMP27
AATAAGCAAGTGGCAGGAAGACAAAATAATCAGCAAGGTAAAAATTACTTTACAAGTTCATAAAGAAGAAAAGAAATAAAGGTTTAAGACGTAACGATAAAATATGATGAATTAGTTGAAATTTAAGAGGAGGGCAAAGATGATAGAAGTATATGAAGCTGAAGGAGTTTTAAGCGAAATGTTAAGCGAGTCAGGCTTTGACATTAATAATCCTAATCCTAAATTAGCATGGGAAACTTTCAAGAAATTTTCAAAAGTCAAAATAGACTGTGCCGATGACTCTCTATTGTTTCAATGTGGAGTGTACGAATTTACAGGAAAAGAATTATTTCACTTCGAATTTGTAAGGCAATTTAGCATTGAGGAAGGCGGAGAATATGATCATATAGAACAATTAATGCTTACAATATACTTTAAGCCTAATGCAGAATTAAAAGAGTTAGAAACAAACTTATGGACATATGACTTTAACTCCATAGACCAATTTTTTAACGAAGTGGAAAAAATGGATTATTTCAAAATACCTATTGAAAAACATGTACCATTTCAAGCAGAGGTTGAACAAGAAGAAGTATAGATATGGACTTGGAATGATGTATTGTAGTTAATTCGCATTCTTGTTATAAAATCTATTAATCATAAGTATATGATATTTGAACATTAGTAATTAATTACGAAGTAAAGTAAAAATTATTGGGAGGTATAAGTTGAGAAAAGTAACTGGAGTCTTTATTATTTTGATACTATTGATAATCACTGGTTGTTCAAACAAAGAAGTTATTAATCACAACTATATTTATAAAGGAGAAAATGAACTTTGGTCTGCTGAATATAGGGTAAATGGAACGGGCACTTTTACTGAAGAGAATGGTAAAACCAAATATGAAAGTAATTCTAATAACATATTAATAGTAACATATAAGAAAGAACTGTCCCAATTATCTTCTTTAAAACATCTGGAAATATCCTATGCAAGTAGTGCAGGAGGTGGAAAAATAACAGAAGACTATACAGATGGTCCGCCAAAAGAAAAAACTTATACAATTAAATCAGGTGGTAATGGAGTAGCAATAGAGAATAAAGACGAAGTGATAAATGTCACCATAAATCTTGATGGAAAGATACAAATAATTGAATTGAAGGATGTAAATTGATTATTATTTAGGTCGAAATATTCTAATCTTACGACATAAGGGTAAAATATGGTGAATTAATTATGGGCAAAAGGAATAGGAGATATAATGAATAAAAAAAAAAGTGTTATATGTTTTATCAGGAATGGCATTACTATTCATCGTAATAGTTGCTGTTTATTTTTCAGCCTTTATTCAACCAAAAATAGTTTTTACAGTGGAGATTGGCACTGTAAGCAACGAGGATTATAAAAGAATACTAAATAATGCACAGGTAATGTACCCTAATAAAGATATTGAAAAATTTAAGCATATAAATATAGAAATAAAAGTTACTGAACCAGTAGGAGTAAACAATAATATAAAAATAGAAAGAGATATTCTTCAACAATATCTAAAGGACAACAAGAAA
>NZ_JMFY01000071.1:0-2758 GCF_000765165.1 Clostridium sp. HMP27
GCAGTTGTAAATGAAATTAAGACTATACTTCCATCAGTGGAAATAGTTAGATTAGGCGGAAGCAGTAGATATGAAACATCAATGAGCATATTTAATGAGTTTAATTTAGATACAAAAAATATTGTATTAGCATCAGGTAAGGGATTTGCAGATGCATTATCAGGAAGCCAATTAGCTGCTAAGTTAAATGCTCCAATGGTGCTTGCAGATGAGTCTAACTTAGATGATCAATATGCTAAATTTGAAGCAAAGGGAATGGAGAACTACTACTTATTAGGAGGCAAGGGTTCCCTTAGTGATAGTTTAGAATTTGTTATAGATTTCGATATGGAAAAACAATATACTGAAATATCAGCAATGTTTGAGGTACTTGCACAAGCAATAAAGACTAAAGATATAAATAAGTATATGTCAGTTATTGACCCAAAATCTGAAGTATATGCTCCACTTAAAGAACTATATACAGAAATATTCAAAGAATTTAAAGCTAATGGTATAAATATCACTGTAACTTATAAGGATATAAAAATAACTAAAATAAACTATAAAGAGGCAGTAGTTGAAATAGTTGAAAGTGACTTGCTAGAAATTCCATCTGAAGGATATAAAGAAACCATAGAAGAAAAGGGAACTTACTATTTAAAGAGAATAAATGGAAAGTGGATGTTCTATGAAAGTGAAATAGTAGAAGAATAAAGGAAATTTTGGGATATAAAATTTTAACAGATGGCAAACAATTATGGCAGAAGGTTCTTTGAAGAACTTTCTGCCAAAGTTTTCTACTGAATGATGTTTAAGAGGAATTTTATTTAGGATTTTTTATTAGAGGTTAGTAGTTAAGAAATAAAGGTAGTAGTTAGAAAAGAGGTGGCGCATTGTATTTGTTTCAAAGCATAGTTTTTGTACTTGAAATTTTGCTTCAATTAATTTTTGCAGTAGCTATTGTAATCTTCTCTGATGCTGTGGTTCAAGGGTTTAAGGGATCAGATGTTAAGTATATAATTGGTAAAGTTTTGTCTATTATAATTGCAATATTTATGTTTATTCATTCTACTGTTCCCTATTTGAAGGATTTACCTAAATTAATTACCGGAAAGTTAATTTATTCTGTTGAATATGTTTATGATGTAAGTCGTCCAAGTAAGAGTTCTACCGAATATATCGAGGTGGAAGGAAAGACACTAGAGTTTTTTATGACATCAGGAATTAAAACTCATCAATATTACAAAATAGGATATTTACCTAATACAAATAGAGGAATTTATTTGGGGCAACTTGGATATGATCCTAACTCACAGGAAACAAAGGTAGGGTTTCCTGCTGAAGATATTCTTATATATGTATTATTAATAGTAGGAGTACTTTTATTGATGGTGGCAGCACATTTTTTCCGTTGGAAATTTTTAATATTATCTTGTATACTATCGTACCCAGTTAATATATATTTGCTTTTCGACAAGGGAATTAAGTCATGGCTTTGGGTTACTAAATATAATGATGCATTTTTTCCTTTAGTTTTACAGGTATTAGGGCTTCTATTGCTATTTGTTTTCAATTTTATAGAGAAACGTAAGGATGAAGAAATTATTGGTACATTATTCTTTGCCCAAGTTGTTGCAGCTGGAAACATGGGTTCATTTATATATAACATATTGAGGTGGTAATAAAAATGAGTATGAGTATTAAAAAAATAAAAAGGTTAAATATCGTTATTGCGCTATTATATATTTGGTTTGGAATTACTGGAATGATAGAAGGAGCAGATCCATCAAGCAGATTTTATTATGTTGACAATATAGTTCTTAGAATTATAGGGGCAGCACTTATAGTTACAAGTGTCGGACTATTGTTAAGGAAAGAAATTGCTCGTAAATCCTTCGTAGCTTTAATGGTAGCTTGTGTTTTGGAAATGATAATTACCTTTGATACAAGTGTTGAAGAAAAAGTTGTAATTATTGCTACAGCGGTATTTGCAGTGATGATTTATGCTTTACCAATGATATTTTACATGCTTCCAAAGGTAAAGAGATGTTTTCAGCTTGATGAATGGAGCCAGTATGAAAGTACCTTCGCAAATTATGATGAAAAGCAAAATTACAAACATTCCGGTATAGGAATTGCTTCATTTGTAATAGCTTTAGTTAGCATAGTTATCTTTATAGCAGGTGGAATAATAACTTATAACAGTGTTATAGCGGGTGTATCATCTGAGGAAGTGATACAAGCATCTCCTATAGTAGTTATAATTGGAATACTTTTTATTGGTTGTATGATTTCAAGTGTAGTGGGATTAGTTCTTGGAATTATAGGAGTATTTGCAAGAAAGAAGAAAAGGGTATTTGCTGTTTGGGGAATTATATTAAACTTAATAATTACAGCTATATTTACATTATCAACTCTAAGTAATATTTTTAATGAAAACATTTTAGACGGCAATTACTATATGTTGTTTATTGGATGATAAGTATATTCATTCACTAAAATCCATTACTATCCAATAGATTTTAGTAAAGATTTAATATAAAATGGGAATAGAATTGGAATTATTTATAGAATAATATAACTTGGAGGGGAACAAATGAATTTCAAGAGAGTATCAAAATTAATGTTATCAACATTTCTAGCTTTTACTATTGCTCAAGGGTTTAATCCAGTAAGTGTACAAGCTGAAACACAGTTAACTAAAACTGCTAAGAGAGTTCAAGGCTTGGACAGATTTAAAACATCAAGAGCTATAGCAGAGGAAATAGGCTTTGGT
>NZ_JMFY01000072.1:0-1016 GCF_000765165.1 Clostridium sp. HMP27
CCTCTATATCTATAAGGATTCTTAACTCCAACAGTTGATGCCAGTGTTCCTTTAATATCACCTGATTGAATTATAGTGCCGTTTTCATCCTTTAACTCAGCTTTACCATCGTGTTTTCCCCAAGAATCATAGGTATAGGATACAACTTGAGTTCCATTCTTATCAAATAAACCTATGATATCTCCTTGAAGGTTTCTTATATAGTAATATTCTACACCATTTAAGTTCATGGATACAAGGCTGCCATCGCTGTCATAGGTATAGTAAATTTTGTCTGTCCCATTATCTTCATAGGCAACTTGGTCGCCATTTAGATAATACTTTGTGGTTACTCCATTTACTGTTTTTTCTGTTCTTATACCTGAATCATTGTATTTAAAGGAACTGCTTGATCCTTCTTTTGTCATGGATTTTAGCTGTCTTCCCTGCTCCCAGGTATAAGTATATCCATCATAAGTTAATGGATTCCCTATGGCATCATAGGTTATTTGCTTAGCCACTTTACCGTCATAAAAAGATGTTAGTTTATCCTTCCAATTCGTGTCTTCATACTTATATTCATAGGTTTTAATTGGAGTCCCTGGTACTTCTCTAGTGTATGCAAATTCCTCTTTTTTGATTAGGTTTCCTCCCACATCATAGGAGTACTTTATTGTCTTATTAAGCACCTCATTATCTTCACGGATAAGCTCATTTAGCTCATTATAAGTATAGTATATTTTTGTTGCTTCAAATAATCCTTTCTTATAAGCTATAACTTCTATGTTACCATTATCATCATAGCTGTATTCTATTTTTTGTCCATTGTTATCTAATTCACTTACTTTAGTTGTAGTAGAATTTGATTTTTCACCTGTTTCATATTGGTAACTTGTTTTAAAACTTGTACCTTCTGGATTTACTGACTTATATTTAAGTCTTCCAAGCTCATCATAATTTATACTTACTGAAGTTGTACTGCTTAGTCTTCCAGCATTGTATAATGAAGTTACTTCTTCATCATTTAAAAGTTCTTT
>NZ_JMFY01000008.1:0-98726 GCF_000765165.1 Clostridium sp. HMP27
TTCGATCCCTGTTGTTCCCACCACATTATGGCCCAGTGGCTCAGTTGGTTAGAGTGCCGGCCTGTCACGCCGGAGGTCGAGGGTTCGAGTCCCTTCTGGGTCGCCATAATTATGCTGGCATGGCTCAACGGTAGAGCAGCTGACTTGTAATCAGCAGGTTGTAGGTTCGATTCCTATTGCCAGCTCCATGAATTTAATAAAATAAGGCCCCTTGGTCAAGCGGTTAAGACACCACCCTTTCACGGTGGTAACACGAGTTCGAGTCTCGTAGGGGTCACCATTATAATGTGGGAGCATAGCTCAGCTGGGAGAGCATCTGCCTTACAAGCAGAGGGTCACAGGTTCGATCCCTGTTGTTCCCACCACATTATGGCCCAGTGGCTCAGTTGGTTAGAGTGCCGGCCTGTCACGCCGGAGGTCGAGGGTTCGAGTCCCTTCTGGGTCGCCATAATTATGCTGGCATGGCTCAACGGTAGAGCAGCTGACTTGTAATCAGCAGGTTGTAGGTTCGATTCCTATTGCCAGCTCCATGAATTTAATAAAATGAGGCCCCTTGGTCAAGCGGTTAAGACACCACCCTTTCACGGTGGTAACACGAGTTCGAGTCTCGTAGGGGTCACCATTAATATGGGAGCATAGCTCAGCTGGGAGAGCATCTGCCTTACAAGCAGAGGGTCACAGGTTCGATCCCTGTTGTTCCCACCATTTTTTTATTGGAGCTTAAAATAAGGTATACATCTTAGATGTATACCTTATTTTTTACTTTCTTCTTGCTACATTTTTTCTTACTCTTATATCATCGCCATAAAATTTATATAGATTAAAGTTTCCAAGTAGTCTAGATGATATTCTTTCTGAGTATGTCTTTAAAATCAATTCTAGAGTAAAGTTTGTAGAAATAATCATTTTCTTTCCTTTAAGCAGTTTTCTATTTAATAAGTTGAATAATTCTCCCTTAGAAAACTCAGTCATAGGCTCAGTGCCTAAGTCATCTATTATTAATAAGTCACAATTTAAAAGTAAATCTTCTAACTCATCATTATCTCTATAGCGTATCTCTTTTAAGTTTTCAATTAAATCAACTGCTGTTCTGTATATAACTAAATATCCGTTGTCAAAAAGCTCTTTTGCAACACAGTTAGCTAAAAAACTTTTTCCAGTTCCAGAATCCCCGTAAAATAACAAGTTTTCATTTGTATTAGGAAAGTTATTTATGAAGTTCCAACAATCATTTGCTATTTTCTCCATGTTTTTTCTAGGGCTTTCAGGCTCATTGGATCCTGCATTAGTAGAAAAGTATTCAAAGCTAAAGTTATCGAAGTTATTAGTTTTGAGGAGAACATTTAATTCAGAGTTTTGATATAATATTTTTACTAAATTATATTTATAGCAGCCACACTGCACATTGCCTATACGCCCAGTATCTTTACACTTGGCACATCTATAATGCAATTCTAAGTAATCTACAGAATAACCTCTAGAAACTAGTAGCTCTGACTTTCTTATTCTTAATTCTGTTATTTTCTCCTTTTGACTATTTATATAGGAGTTTATATCTTCTCTACCTCTTAATATATTTAAGGAAAGCTCTAAGGAAAGCTTTCCTACTTCTTTTTCTAACCTTATAACTTCGGGAAGTTTTTTTTCTATTTCTTCTCTTCTTTTTAAAAGGGCCTGTTCCTCTTGTGTCCTTATATTTTCATAAAGCTTAAGAACTTTTTCATGATAAACTTTAAGCATTATTTATCCCATCCTAACAATTTCTTTTCTAGCTCATCAAAATTATAATTTCTTTGATCATAACTATTGAAACTATCCATTTTAACTTTATAAGAGCCATTCTTTTTAATAGTCTTTTTATTATCTTTCTTGTCTATATCTTCTATAGTTTTGATACCTTCCCTTTGCCAACTATTTAAAATTCCATCTATATATTTAAAGTCAGCTTTATTTATTCGTTGAAAGCATATATCACAAGCCCTATGTATTATATCCATGCTAAAGCCATAGGTGTATAACCACTTAGTTAACATTTCTTCTTGAGGTTTCATTATTTCCCCATCTTTTATACCTAAGTAAGTTAGGATCTTCCTTATATTAATCCATTTATTTTCATGCTTTTTTATAAAGCCTTGTGCATCTTCAATGGATTTAATATTAGCATCATACCAAGCAATGGCAATGGTTTCTATATATCGGCAGTCAGTTTTGCCCTTAGAAACACAATATTGAATTAGGAGAAGTATTATCTCAGGTAAAAATGCATAGTCTTTAATCCAACCTATATACATAGTCATTTCCTTACTAGAGAGAGGTCTTCCTAAAAGCTTTTCAATATCTTGAAGCATATCTTTAGTAGAGTTTTTATTTAATTCCTCAAGTAAGTTTATGTTATTTTCATTTTCAGATGATATAGAAGTTGTAATATCTAAAAATTCTATAGTATAGTTACCCATATTATCTACAGGTATCATCTTTATAAGTCCTTCATCATTCCAATAACTCCAAGCATTAAGTACATCTGTTTCAAGTAAGTGTAGGCTACTTGCCATTATGCTGGAATTTACTCCAAGTTCTCCAGATACACAATATTTTAGCCCAAGAAGATATACTTTTACAAACTCTCCACGGGCTTTCGGCATGTACTTATCTATAAATATATTGCTTACAGGAGTATACTCAGAATGCTTATTTTTAAATACAAATGTACTCATTTATAAGCCCCCTAAAAATTCCTAATTATTTTACTTCAACTAATTATAACAAAGTATATTTATTATCTCAATAACAAATACTTGATAACTTAGCTAAAAAATAGGACATACTTATATCATATAAATAATAATAAAATTATAAGAAATGCATATAATAAGTAAGGATTGGTTAAAAATAGATTAACATAACATGTGATTAAGAATAGAAAGGAAAATAAATGATGAAAAAGAAGTTAATAATTGGGGTGCTTTCAGTAAGTATAACTTTTACTTCTACAGCTTATGTTATAAGTGCTGAAAGGATAGCAAAAGAGGCAAAGTATACGTCTAGCAGCACTATGAAAGAATCCAATATTGATATGGTTGAAGTTATATCTGTAAAATCAGATGGTAAGGAAGTTGCATTAGTTAAAGATAAATCTGAGATTAAAAAGTTGATTGATATGGTAAAGAAAGAGGCTATAAAGCAAAGTGATGTAAAAGAGGTAGAAGAAGTAAGATTGAATAGTAAAATTACATATGTACCAAAGGTAGTTAATAGCTCAGAAATAAATGACTTAGCACACTATGTTTTAAATATAGCTGTAGGTCATGATAATAATTGGCCAATAAAGTTTCAGGTAAAGGGTTATAAAGAAGGAGACAAATGGATACCAGTTTCAAGAGGAACTATTTCATCCAGCTTTGGAGAAAGATGGGGAAGGATGCATAAGGGAATAGATATAGCCGCACCTACAGGAACTCCCATATATGCAGTAAGAAAGGGCAGAGTTATATTTTCGGGATGGCAGGATGGATATGGAAAGGTAATTAAAATAGATATAGGAGAAGACACTGTTATAATATATGGCCATTGTAGTGTTCTAAATGTTAATAAAGATGATTTAGTAGATACAGGGGATAAAATTGGAGAAGTAGGAAGTACAGGAAATAGTACTGGACCACATCTTCATTTTGAAGTAAGAAAAGGTGATGTTCCTCAAAATCCAGAACCATATTTAAAAAAATATTAAAACAACATTATTTTAATGATTTACCGCTTTACAAATTTATCATGCTAAAGTATAATAAATTTATAAATTTTAAAAGTATAGGGGGATTAACTATGAAAAAGAAATTTTTATTAGGAGTAGCAGCTTTAATTTTAAGCTTTAGCATGATAGGATGTTCATCACAGGGAAGTAACAGCAAGGAAGATAAGTCTTTGGAATCAATAAAGCAAAAGGGTGAATTCGTAGTAGGACTTGATGACACCTTTGCACCTATGGGATTTAGAGATGAAAAAGGTGAAATCGTAGGAATGGATATAGATTTGGCAAAAGAAGTAGCAAAGAGAATGGGAGTTAAAGCAGTATTTAAACCGGTTGAGTGGGATGGAATAATAATGAGCTTAAACAATGGTGATATAGATCTTATATGGAATGGGTTAAGTATTACTGAAAAGAGAAAAGAGCAGATAAATTATTCAAATTCATATTTAGTTGATAGACAAGCTATAATGGTAAAGAAAGATTCAAGTGTAAAGACTAAGAAAGATTTAAAAGATAAAGTAGTAGCATTACAAATGGGAAGTACTAGTGAGGATGCAGTACAAAAGGAACCTGAATTATTAAAGTCATTTAAGGAGTTAAAGAAATATGGAAACTATGCTGAGGCTCTTATGGATTTACAAATAGGAAGAGTTGAAGCAGTAGTTATTGATGAAATAGTTGGAAGATACTATATGACTAAAAAGCCAGGAGTATATACTGTATTAGATGATTCCCTTGAAGAACAACCAATGGGAGTAGGGTTTAGAAAAGCTGACGGTAGCTTTAAGGATGAAGTAAATAAAATTCTCGATGAAATGAAAGCTGATGGCACAGCTAAAAAGATATCTGAAAAGTGGTTTGGAAAGGATCTTATTAAAAAATAGAGGTGAAATAAATGGATAATCTTCAATCATCAGTACTATTTATATTAAAGGGAAGTATAGTAACAATTAAACTATTTTCTGTTATATTTTTATTTTCTATACCAGTTGCAGTAATATTATCTCTTATGAAGGTTTCTAATAATAAAATATTAAAAGGAATAATTGGAGTATATACATGGGTGTTTAGAGGAACACCCCTTTTACTTCAATTGTTTTTTGTATACTTTGGTCTTCCGGTTACAGGGGTAAAATTATCTCGTTTTGCAGCAGCATCAATTGCTTTTATATTAAATTATTCAGCATATTTTACAGAAATATTTAGAGCTGGAATTGAGTCTATAGACAAAGGACAATATGAAGCTGCGAAGGCTTTAGGGATGAGTTATTCACAAATCATGAGAAGAGTTATAATACCTCAAGCAGTAAGAAGAGTAATACCTGCTACTTGTAATGAGGGCATAAGCTTAGTAAAGGATACAGCATTAGTAGCAACCATAGGTATGGAAGAGCTATTACGAGCAGCTAAGCAAATTCTTTCAAGGGATTTTACCATTACGCCTTTTTTTATAGCTGGATTTATATACTTAATATTAACTTCTATAGTGGTGATATTTTTCAAAAATGTGGAAAAAAAATACGCCGCTTTTGAGTAAATTTTCAAATTTTTTATTGACTTTATTTTTTTTTAGATATATACTTTGACTATCAAAATATTTGAATATCAAATAGTAGGGAGGGGAGCTTATGAATATTCCTCCTTTGCAAATTGGAGATCTAACCTTAAAAGTTCCTATTATACAGGGGGGCATGGGAATAGGAGTTTCCTTGTCAACTCTTGCAGCAGCAGTAGCGAATGAAGGAGCTTTAGGAGTGATTTCTGGGGTGCAGATAGGATTTAGAGAAGAAGACTTTAAATCTAATAGCAAAGAGGCTAATATTAGAGCTTTAAGAAAAGAAATAAGAAGAGCAAAAGAACTAAGTCCAAAGGGAGTTATAGGGCTAAACCTAATGGTAGCTATGAATAATTACGAGGACATGGTAAAAACAGCAGTAGAAGAGAAGATAGATATTATAATATCAGGAGCAGGATTACCAACTGTTTTACCAAAGCTTGTAAAGGGAAGTACTACTAAAATAGCACCTATAGTTTCATCAGCTAAGGCGACTAGAGTTATATTAAAGTTATGGGAAGAAAAGCATAATTATATCCCAGATTTAATAGTAGTAGAAGGTCCTAAGGCAGGAGGACATCTTGGTTTTAAGAGAGACGAACTAGAAGTTATCGAAAAATATGATTTAAGTAATATATTAAAAGAAGTACTTGATACTGTAAGTGAATATGAAGCTAAGCATAATTGTAAGATACCTGTTGTAGCAGCAGGTGGAGTATACTCAGGGAAAGATATAGCAGAGCTTTTAAGTATTGGCGCTTCTGGAGTACAAATGGGTACTAGATTTATAGGAACTTATGAATGTGATGCTGATGAAAAGTATAAAAGAGCATTTATAGAAAGCAAAAAAGAAGATATAGAAATAATTCAAAGTCCAGTTGGAATGCCAGGAAGAGCTATAAAGAATTCATTTATAAAGAGTGTAAACGAACAAAGACCTAAAATAGATAGATGTTATAATTGTTTGAGAAAATGTGACCCTAAAACTACCATATATTGCATATCTAATGCATTAATGGAGGCAGTTAAGGGAAACATTGAAAATGGGTTAATATTTACTGGAAGTAATGGGTATAAGATAACTAAATTGGTTACAGTAAAAGAGCTTATAAATGATCTTATTAAGGAAGTGATGGAGTATGAGCAAGTCAATTAGCATACTAAATGAGTTACTGGTGGAATTGTTCAATGATATCCTCACTATAGAACAAAATGCATTACAGTCCGGAGCGTTTAAAGATTTATCTGTGACTGAAATACATACTATAGATGCCATAGGCATGTATAGTAAAAGAACTATGTCTGAAGTTGCACAAGAGTTAAGAATTACTGTAGGAACCTTAACAACTGCAATTAATCATCTAGTAAGAAAGGGTTATGTAGAAAGAAAAAGGTCAGAGGAAGACAGAAGAAATGTATATATAAGCCTTACTAAAAGAGGAAAGCTTGCCTATAGAATTCATCAAAAGTTTCATTCAGATATGATTAAAAATACCATATTAGGACTTAATGGCGAAGAGGAAAGAGTTCTTATGGATTCTCTTGAAAAATTAAATGGTTTCTTTAAAAGTCATTATGACATAAAAAATTAAGAGAAGGAGACATAATTAAATGAATGAGGTAGAAATTATAGCAACAGGTAGCTATGTTCCAGATAGAATAGTTACTAATAAAGAGCTTTCTGAATTTGTAGATACAAATGATGAGTGGATAAGAAGTAGAACAGGTATATCAGAAAGAAGAGTTTCACTTAACGAAAATACATCAGATATTGCAGCAAAGGCAGCAATTAATGCCTTAAAAAGTTCTAACTTATCTGCTGAAGATATCGATCTTATAATAGTTGCTACAGTTACACCAGATTGTTACACTCCTTCTACTGCATGCATTGTCCAAGAAAAAATTGGAGCAAGTAAGGCCACTTGTTTTGATATTTCGGCAGCTTGCTCAGGATTTATATTTGGATTAAATATTGCATCTCAGTTTATAAAGACGGGTGCTGCAAAAAATGCATTAGTAATAGGAGCAGAGACATTATCAAAGATTTTAAACTGGAATGATAGAAATACCTGTGTATTATTTGGTGATGGAGCTGGTGCAGCCATTATAACAAAAAGTGAAAAACAAGGTATAGTAAGTTTCCATACTGGATCAGATGGAACAGGTGGAAAATTTTTAAGTTGTACTGCGGCACCTTTAAAGGTAAACAATGAAGAATTTAATAAGAAGCTTAAGGGTTCCTGTGAAAATTCCATTTATGAGGAATTGTTTTTATCTATGGAAGGTAAAGAAGTTTTTAAATTTGCAGTAAGAGCTATGAATGAAACAATTAAAGAATTATTAAAATCAAATAATTTAACTATTGATGATATAAATTATGTGATTCCACATCAAGCTAATTTAAGAATAATAGAGCATGTTGGAAAGAAGCTAAATATAGATAAAAATAAGTTTTATATAAATTTACACAAGTATGGAAATACGTCTGGAGCAAGTATTGCAATAGCACTAGATGAAGCTAATAAGAGTAATCTTTTTAAGAAAGAAGATAAATTAATATTAGTAGGATTTGGTGCAGGACTTACTTGGGGCGGAACCTTAATAAAATGGGCTATATAAATTGAGATATTTAATTTTGAGGAGGGTACAAAAATGGTTTTTGAAAAAATAAAAAATATTATTGTAGAACAATTAAATATAGAAGAAGAAGGTCTAACTTTAGAAACTAGTTTTGAGGAATTAGGAGTGGATTCATTAGATCTTTTCCAAATAGTTATAGAAATTGAAGAAGAATTTAATCTTCAAATAGAAGATGCAGAATCAATAAAAACTATAGGCGATGCAGTTAAATTTGTAGAAAATAATATAGAAGAATAAAATGAGGCCTTTTAGTATTAAATTTTTGGAGGTCAATGATGAAAAGTAATAAATTTTGTGAAATGATAGGTATTGAATATCCAATTATCCAAGGAGCTATGGCATGGATAGCAGATAGTAGTTTAGCTGCTGCTGTATCTAATGCAGGGGGACTTGGAATTATTGCTACTGGCAATATGCCTGTAGAACTTGTAAGAGAAGAAATAAGAAAAGCCAAAGAGCTTACAAATAAGCCGTTTGGAGTTAATATAATGCTTTTAAGTCAAAATGCTGAGGAAGTTGCAAGGATAGTTTGTGAAGAAAAGATAAAAGTGGTAACCACAGGTGCAGGGAGTCCAGGAAAGTATATGGAGATGTGGAAGAGCCATGATATAAAAGTTATCCCAGTAGTAGCTTCAGTAGCACTTGCAAAGAGAATGGAGAAAGCAGGTGCAGATGCAATTATAGCAGAAGGATGCGAATCAGGAGGCCATGTAGGAGAACTTACAACTATGGCATTAGTGCCTCAGGTAGTAGATGCTGTAAGTGTTCCTGTAATTGCAGCAGGAGGAATTGGAGATAAAAGAGGAGTAGCAGCAGCCTTTATGCTTGGAGCAGTAGCAATACAAGTAGGAACAAGGTTTTTAGTAGCTAAGGAATGTAATATACATGAAAATTATAAGCAAAAAGTTTTAACTGCTAAAGATATAGAAACTGTAGTCACAGGAAGAAGTACAGGTCATCCTGTAAGAGTACTTAGAAATAAGCTTACAAGAAAGTTTCAAATCTTAGAAAAGGAAAATGCTCCTTCAGAAGAGTTGGATAAATTAGGAAAAGGCGCATTAGTAAAGGCCGTTAAAGAAGGAGATTTGGATAATGGGTCCTTTATGTCAGGTCAAATTGCTGGCTTGATAAATAAAGAAGAAACCTGTAAAGAAATAATAGAAGAAATGTTTGATTTAGTAAACTTATTAGAAAAAATTAATAAAGATATTAGATAGATAAAGAGGAGATAAGTATGAGTAATTCAAGTAAAGTAGCTTTCATTTTTCCAGGACAGGGAGCTCAATATGTAGGGATGGGCAAGGAATTATATGAAAATCATCCTAAGTGTAGAGAAGTATTTCAAGAGGCAAGTTATGCTTTGGGTTTCGACATGGCAAAGCTATGTTTTGAGGGACCTGAGGAAAAATTAAACAGTACAGAATTTACTCAACCAGCTATTTTAACTGTAAGTATCGCAGCATTAAAGCTACTAGAAGAAGAAGGGATAAGACCTGATGTAGTAGCAGGATTAAGCCTTGGTGAATATTCTGCATTAGTTACAGCAGGTGTAATTAAGTTTAAAGATGCAGTAGCTTTAGTAAAGAAAAGAGGAAGGTTTATGCAAGAGGCTGTTCCCAGTGGAATAGGTGGAATGGCTGCAGTGCTAAAACTTGATGAAAAGCAAATTTATGAAGTATGTGAAATAGCTAAAGAAAAGGGTATAGTGGAACCAGCTAACTTTAACTGTCCAGGGCAAATAGTTATTGCCGGGGAAATGGAAGCTTTAAGTTATGCTTGCGAAATAGCTAAGGAAAAGGGAGCGCTAAAAACTGTAATGCTTCCTGTAAGCGGGCCTTTTCATAGCTCTATGCTTAAAGATGCGGCAGATAAGCTTTATGAGGAACTACAAAACTTAGAGATCTCAAAGCCTAATATACCTGTTATAACAAATGTTACAGGGGAATACATGAATGAAGATAGTATCAGGGAGACATTAAGACTTCAAGTTATGACTTCTGTAAAATGGGAACATAGTATAAGAAAAATGATAGAAGAAGGTGTAGAGTCCTTTATAGAAATTGGGCCTGGAAAAACCTTAAGTTCTTTTGTAAAGAAGATAGATAGAAAATTAAAAACTATTAATTATGGAGCATAATCAATTGCTCCATTATAAGTTAGAGAAGGAGTTGTTAGTTTGGATAGAGCACTGGAAGGAAAGGTGGCTATAGTTACTGGAGGAAGCAGAGGCATAGGAAAGGCAATATGCTTTAAACTTGCGAGCCTAGGAGCTAATATAGTAATTAACTATAGAAGTAGTAATAATTTAGAAGAACTAGTTGGAGAGATTAAAGGCATGAATGTAGAATGTATTGCTATTAAAGGAGATATAAGTGATTTTACCGAATCAGAAGTTATAATAAAGGAAACAATAAATAAGTTTGGAAGAATAGACATTCTTGTAAATAACGCAGGTATAACTTTAGATGGATTGGTCATGAGAATGAAAGAAGAAGACTTTGATAAAGTTATAAATGTAAACCTAAAGGGTGCATTTAATTGTATTAGACATGTATCTTCTGTAATGGTTAAACAAAGATATGGTAAAATAATAAATATGTCTTCTGTAGTAGGAATTACAGGTAATGCAGGCCAAGCAAACTATGCTGCTGCAAAGGCAGGAATAATAGGTCTTACTAAAAGTGTAGCTAGAGAACTAGCATCAAGAGGGATAAATGTTAATGCAATAGCACCTGGCTTTATAGAAACCGATATGACAAGTAGTTTATCAGATAAAGTTAAGGAAGAATCAGTAAAGAGTATACCACTTAAGAGATTTGGAAAAGCAGAAGATGTAGCAGAATTAGTGGCGTTCTTAGCTTCTGATAGTGCCTCATATATAACAGGTCAGGTTATAAATGTAGATGGAGGAATGGTGATATAACTTGGAAAATAGAGTAGTAATTACAGGAATGGGAGCTATAACTCCCCTAGGAAATAATGTTAAGGATTTTTGGAATGGTCTAAAAGAAGGAAAATGTGGAATAGATTTCATAAAGGCATTTGATACAGAAAACTTCAAGTCCAAACTAGCAGCAGAGGTTAAGGATTTTAAGCCAGAAGATACAATTGATAAAAGAGAAGCTAAAAGAATGGATAGATATTCACAGTTTGCAGTGGCAGCTGCTGTAGAAGCTATGGAAGACTCAAAGCTTGATTTAGAAACTATAAATAAGGATAGGCTTGGAGTAGTTGTAGGTTCTGGAATAGGTGGGATAGACACTGTTGAAAAGCAACATGGAACTCTTGTGGAAAAGGGACCTGGTAGAGTACATCCATTGTTTATACCAATGATTATAAGTAATATGGCAGCAGGAAATATTGCTATAAGATTTGGAGCAAGAAATATATGTACAACAGTTGTTACTGCCTGTGCTACAGGTACAAATGCCATCGGCGAAGCATTTGAAATGATAAAATCGGGAAGAGCAGACGTAATAATAGCGGGAGGAACAGAGGCATCTATAACTCCTCTTTCAGTAGCAGGCTTTATAACATTAACTGCTTTAAGTAAAAGTACAGATCCAAGCAGAGCATCAATACCTTTCGATAAGGAAAGAGCAGGATTTGTAATGGGAGAAGGAGCAGGGATAGTTGTTTTAGAATCTTTAGAACATGCATTAAAAAGAGAAGCTAATATATATGGTGAGGTAGTGGGCTACGGATCAACTTGTGACGCTTATCATATAACATCTCCAGCACCAGGTGGAGAAGGAGCAGCAAGAGCTATGAAAATGGCGCTAGAAGAAGCTAATATTAAACCAGAGGATGTTTCTTATATTAATGCTCATGGAACAGGAACAGAAGTTAATGATAAACTTGAAACAGCAGCAATAAAACTAGTATTTGGTGATAAGGCTAAAGAAGTACCAGTGAGTTCCACTAAATCTATGACTGGACATCTTTTAGGAGCAGCGGGCGCAGTAGAAGCTATAGCTTGTATAAAAGCTATGGAAGATAGTTTTATACCTCCAACCATTGGATATAAAGTTCCTGATGAAGAATGTGATTTGGATTGTGTTCCAAATAAGGGAAGAGAGAAAGAACTTAAATATACAATGTCAAACTCATTAGGTTTTGGTGGACATAATGCAGTTATTTTATTAAAAAAATGGAGTGATAAGTAATGGATTTTAAGGGAATTACTGAACTTATTAAGGTAATGAGTAGTTCTAATATAAAACTTCTTGAGGTTCAAGAAAATGGAATATCAATAAAGATGGAAAAGGATTCACAAGGTATAGTTATTAAAAACGAAACACCTGTAGTCAATCCCCCAAGTTATGATATTCTTGATGAGGAAGTAAGTAGAGATTTAGCTGTAGAAAAAAAGGAAGTAGTAAATGATGTCAATGTATATACCATAACTTCACCTATAGTGGGAACCTTTTACGGTTCACCATCACCTGATAAAGATTCTTTTATAAAAGAAGGAAAAGAAGTGAAGAAAGGTGATACTATTTGTATCATTGAAGCCATGAAGCTTATGAATGAAATACAAAGTGAAGTGGATGGAGAAGTTTTAGAGATTCTTGTAAGTGATGGAGATATGGTAGAGTATGGTCAGGAAATGGTAAAAATAAGAAAGCTTTAATTTATAAATAAGCTAGGAGGTTATTATGGAAGGTTTAGATATAAAAGATATTATGGAAATAATTCCTCATAGATATCCATTTTTATTGTTAGATAAAATAGAGGAATTAGAACCAGGTAAAAGAGTAGTAGGAATAAAAAATGTTACTATGAATGATAACTTTTTTCAAGGTCATTTCCCAGGTAACCCTGTTATGCCAGGAGTGCTTATAGTTGAAGCTTTAGCTCAAGCTGGTGCAGTAGCAGTTTTAAGTCTTGAGGAGTTTAAGGGTAAAACTCCATATTTTGCAGGAGTTAATAAGGCTAGATTCAGAAAAAAGGTTGTACCAGGGGATACTTTAAAACTTCAAGTAGAACTTACTAAATTAAGAGGAAATTTTGGTGTTGGAGATGCCGTTGCATTAGTAGGTAATGAGAAAGTAGCGGAAGCCGAAATTATGTTTATGATAGGGTGATTATATGTTTAAGAAAATATTAATAGCAAATCGAGGAGAAATTGCAGTAAGAATAATAAGAGCATGCAGGGAAATGGGAATAGAAACTGTTGCAGTTTATTCCACTGCAGATAAAGATGCGCTACATGTTCAAATGGCAGATGAAGCAGTTTGCATTGGACCCCCTGCGTCAAAGGATAGTTACTTGAATGTAAAGAATATCTTAAGTGCTACAGTACTTACAGGTGCAGAAGCAATACATCCTGGATTCGGATTTTTATCTGAGAATAGCAAATTTGCACAAATGTGCAATGAATGTAACATAACATTTATAGGCCCTGATGCTGAAACCATAGACTCTATGGGTAATAAATCCAATGCTAGAAAAATGATGATAGAATCAGGGATTCCTGTAATCCCTGGAGTAGAAGAAAAAATTACGGAAGAAAATATAAAGGGCATAGCAAATGATATAGGATATCCAGTTATGATTAAGGCATCAGCAGGTGGCGGCGGAAGAGGAATAAGAATTGTAAGAGAAGAAAAAGAATTATTGGATGCGTTTTTTGCAGCAAGGGAAGAATCTAGAGTTGCCTTTGGAGATGATGACGTATATGTGGAAAAGTATATAGAAAATCCTAGACATATAGAAATTCAAATCCTTGCAGATAACTACGGAAATGTGCTATATCTAGGAGAAAGAGACTGTTCTATTCAAAGAAGAAATCAAAAGGTTTTAGAAGAGGCTCCAAGTCCAATAATGACTGAAGAATTAAGAAGTAAAATGGGAGAGGCAGCTGTTAAAGCAGCTAAATATGTAAATTATAAAAATGCCGGAACCATAGAATTCTTAGTAGATAAACACATGAACTTTTACTTTATGGAAATGAATACAAGAATACAAGTGGAACATCCTATAACTGAGTTTATAACTGGTGTAGATTTGATAAAAGAGCAAATAAAAATAGCATCAGGAGAGAGATTGAAATTTACACAAGAAGACATTCAGATAAAAGGGCATGCTATAGAATTTAGAGTAAATGCAGAGGATCCTTCAAAAAACTTTATGCCGTGTCCAGGAAGAATAGATGGATTATTTATGCCAGGGGGATTAGGTGTAAGGGTAGATAGTGCAATATATGAAGGATATACTATATCTCCATATTATGATTCAATGATAGGAAAACTCATTGTATATGGAAAAGATAGAAATGAAGCTATAAATAAAATGAGAAGAGCATTAGGTGAATTTTTGATAGAAGGACTTACAACTAATATAGAGTATGCATTTAAGATTATTGATAATGCGGAATTTAATGAAGGAAATTATGATACAGGATTTGTAGGTAGAAACCTAATGTAGGAGATGATTTTGGTGTTTAAAGGATTATTTAAAAAGACTAAATATATAACCGTAAGTACTCAAAATTTAAATACATCAGTAAATGATAAGGAAGAACAAAAACCTAATATTCCAGGAGGAATGTGGGAGAAGTGTGAAAAGTGCGGGCAAATAATATATATCAACGATTTGAAGGAAAATAATAAAGTATGTAATTTTTGTAAGTATCATTTTAAGATGCCTGCATATGAAAGAATAGAATCTATTTTAGATGAAGGAAGTTTTCAAGAGCTAAATAAAGAAATGAAAACTTTGAATCCATTGGACTTTGAAGGATATGAAGAAAAGGTAGAGCTTTCAAAGGAAACTACAGGACTTAAAGAAGCTGTTATTACAGGAACAGGAACTATAAATGAACAAGATGTTGTAATTTGTGTTATGGATAGCAGATTTTTAATGGCAAGTATGGGATCTGTAGTAGGAGAAAAGCTTACAAGAGCAATTGAATTTGCAACTAAAAAAGGATTACCTCTTATAATTTTTACAGCATCAGGTGGTGCTAGAATGCAGGAGGGAATGTTCTCTCTAATGCAAATGGCTAAGGTTAATTCAGCACTTGCAAGATTTAAGGAAAAGGGATTACTATATATTTCTGTAATTACAAATCCTACCACAGGAGGAGTTACTGCTAGTTTTGCAATGGTGGCAGATATAGTAATTGCAGAGCCAGGAGCACTAATTGGTTTTGCAGGAAAAAGAGTTATTGAGCAAACCGTTAATGAAAAGCTTCCAGAAGGATTTCAAACAGCTGAGTTTATGTTAAAGCGTGGATTTATAGATAAGATAATTCACAGAAAAAATTTAAGAAATGCCCTAGGATATTTAGTAAAGGTTCATAGAAATGACTGTATTAAGGATATTAATAACATTGAAAACAATGAAGACGGTAAGGAAAGTATTGAAGAATGCAATGGATTAACGGCCTGGCAAAAGTTAAACCTTGTTAGAAAGGCTAATAGACCTACTGCTCTTCACTATATAGATAAAATATTTGATAATTTTATAGAAATGCATGGAGATAGATACTTTGGAGATGACGGATGCATAATAGGTGGAATAGCTACTATAAATGGCATGCCTTTCACAGTAATAGCTCAGCAAAAAGGTAGAGATCTAAAGGAAAATATAAAAAGAAATTTTGGAATGCCAAATCCTGAGGGATATAGGAAGGCATTAAGACTTATGAGGCAAGCAGAAAAGTTTAAAAGACCTATTATTTGTTTTGTGGATACACCAGGAGCTTATCCAGGTATAGGAGCAGAAGAAAGAGGTCAGGGGGAAGCTATAGGAAACAACATTTTAGAAATGAGTCAAATCAAATCTCCTATTATTTCTATAGTAATAGGGGAAGGCGGAAGCGGAGGAGCTTTAGCTTTAGCCGTAGCTGATGAAGTATGGATGCTTGAAAATGCCATTTATTCTATATTAACTCCTGAGGGATTTGCAAGCATACTATGGAAGAATTCTTCAAGGGCCGAAGAAGCTTCGGAGATAATGAAAATAACTGCACAAAACCTAAAAGAGTTTAAGATAATAGACAAGATTTTAAAGGAACCATCAGGAGATGCATCTACAGATGTAGAAAGATTATCCGAAGAATTAAAGATAAGTCTAATAAGCAAAATTAATGAATTATCTTTATTATCAGATGAAGAGTTGTTACAAAAAAGATATGATAAATTTAGAAATATGGGTATGTATTCAGAATTTTAATTTTTAGGGAGTAATGCAATATAAGATTGTATTACTCCTTAGTGACTTATGGAAGTAATTTTTCTATATCTATTACTCCAGCACCTTGTATCCATCTTGATATATTTAGCATATTACAAGATATTTTTAAAAGAGAAGTAACGTCTTTAAATGTAAGATCAGGATTAGTTTCAAATAATAAAGCACAAAGCCCTGATATATAGGCTGCTGCACAGGAGGTACCAGTATATGTGATATAGGGGTCATCTAAAGGTCGAGGATATATACGCCTATTATTACGTTCAGATATATAGTTTATATTAGAGTTTAGAGAACATATATCTACACAAGATGCAGATAAGTTAGGTTTATCTAACTTTCCTACAGGTCCTGAGGATGAATTGGCATAAGCCTTTAAATCATCAGAGGAAGTATCAATTCCACCTACAGTAATACAATTTGATAAAGTTGCTATACCTCTTATAGAACATTCTATGTTTCCATTATGTCCAGAAGGAACAACAACAACTATTCCATTATCAACTGCCTTTTGAAATAACTTAGAAAATAATGATAATATAAATTCATTGTTTTCATGAAGTTCACAAGGTAAGCATATAACCTTTATGTTATAGATATCCTTTTCTTCTATTAGCTTGTTTAAAGAGAATAGTATATTAGATACATAACCCTTTCCTAAGTTATCAAAGGCTTTTATGCAATACAAATTGCTATTAATAGCTACCCCTCTATAAACTCCTTTAGATGCAGATCCATTACCACATAATATGCCGCTTATAAAGGTTCCATGTCCATTATCATCATATGGATACTTATATTGATTTATTAAATCAATAAAGCACTTAATTCTATTATAAGGATTTACTAAATCCATGTGTGGATAAACTCCACTGTCAATTAAGCCAATGGTAATTCCTTTTCCAGTAAGCTTATGATTGCTTTGTAAAGCACATCCATTTGACTTTAATATGCTTTTAGCACAAAGAAAAGCCATTGTATCTAAGGATATATAGCTTATACTGGGAAACTCCAATAGCCGTTCTATTGCATTAGGAGATAAATTAGCTACAATGCAATTTATATCAGGAAGTGAATGAATAACATGGCCTCTATAGCTTTTTATTTTCCCCTCTATTTTTTCTTGGAGCAGCTTACAATGAATAATAACTCTTAAGCTTTTGTAAAGCTTATTTTTTACGAGTACCTTTAAATCAGGGCTTAATTTACTTTTAAAAAAATACATAGTAAGATACTCCTTAAAATTTATTCCATTATATATTATAGTGATAAAGAGATATATATGTGATAAAAACTATATAAAATTTTAAAATTCATTTTGTGAATATTTAGGAGGTACAAAATGTATCTCCTAAGAATTTAACATTTCCATTTAAATATAATAATACCTATAATCATAACTCCAACTCCAATTATTTTTGTTAGTCCAAATTTAACTTGGGCGGAATCAAAAAGTCCAAAGGCATCTATAATAGCAGCGGCAGTTAATTGCGCTACCAATATAGTTGCAATGGAGCAGGTAGGACCAAGTGATTTTATTCCCATCATAACTGTATATATTATTATCACACCTAATATTCCACCGGTAAGGTATAACTTGTTTGCTGCACGTAAATTTTTAAAGCTGCCATTTCCCGAAATTAGAAGTGCTATTAAAGTAACAATTAAGCCAGTACCTTGAACAAATACATTTGTTTCCCAAATTCCTATTTTTTCACCAAGTCTTGTGTTGAATACTCCCTGAAAACTCATAGCTATTCCTGCAATTATCGAAAAAATTATTCCTAGCATAATTAATTTATCACTCTCCTTTTTTTTAGTGTAACCAAAGAAGAATGTAATTATAAAAAAAAGAAGTAGTTAAAAACTACCTCTTAATATCCAATAACCTGTCTTTGATGATTTATGAAATTTTTTTTATGATAACCTTTTTCGATATCCTCATCTGTAAAATTTAAATACTTACCTAATAACAGAAAGTCTTCAAATAAAGTTTGATAGTGATCTTTAGAAGGGCAAATTATAAAATCATTTACATCTATATACAAGTTTGTAAATTTATCTGTTATATCTGCTTGTAAGCTAACATCAGGTATAGTAAGTGATATATCAGTATAGTTTTTTTCAAGGCCTATGGTTAATATAAAATGAAGACAATCCACATATTCTTCCAAGATAACATCTTTTGAAGATGGACCTTTAGTGCTCCAGTACTTAAAGCAACGTGTTTCATTAGCAAGCTCCGCTATTTCAACTTGAAGTGCAAGTAACTTTTGCGGCAAAAGGGGTTTATCTTGAAGATTATGTTGGTTTATTATATATTCATCCAGCTTTTCTTGCATTACAAAAAGATTTTTAAGATTCATATTGTAAGGCCGCCTTTCTATATACTCTTCTTAAGATTTTAGTTACATAATATATTTTATATAAACTTATTAAAAAGTTAAAGGTGCAGCAATCGGTTACATGAAAATTTTTTTATATATGTGTGAAAAATGGATTAAAGTAAATGTGAAAACGGTTTTCTTAGGTTAAATCGTTGATAAATAAAAGAAACACCGCAAAGCGATGTTTCTTTTATTTACATTAGGTTAACAAAACCTTATAAATAGGAATAATAAGTACACTTAATAAGGTACTAATTGCAACCATAACAGCTGCATATTTATAATCTGCATCATAAATCCTTGACATAATAGCTGTGTTGGTCATTGCAGGCATTGCTGCTTGTACAGTAAATACGTTTTTCATTAGTGGAGGAAGTGGGTAAACAAGAATAACAATAAGAACTAGTATGGGGGAAATTACAAAACGACCTATGAGTGACCCGATCATATCCTTATCTACTTTAATTCCCTTAAAATCAACATAGTAAATAGTATTACCTATAAAGATCATAGATAAAGGTGTAGTGATGTTTCCTAAATATCTACAGCTATCTAATATAAAGCTTGGAAGTTTAATACCTAAAAGAATTAATACTATAGCCGATGAAAAACCTAAAAGAGGAGGGGAAATTATTCTCTTTAATGTATCTTTAGAAAATAACTTAGCTCCACCAGTCTTTCCATCTTTACTTATTTCATAAACCCCAATTGTCCAAAAGAATGTTGTATTTGCTATATAATATAAAAGTACATAAGGAACACTTTGTTCTCCAAATAGAGCTAGATTTACAGGAAGACCCATATATATGGTATTTGATACAAAGAATATAGATTGGAATGCTCCCTGTCTTCCCTTTCTTACTCTAAATATACGACAAAAGATCTTGGCACAAATATAAGATAAAGCAATGGAGGCAAAGGGAACAAATAGTCCCTTGCCAGCATCTAAAAGTTTTTCCTTGTCGAAGTTAACCATTAAGTTATTTATCATCATAGTAGGAAGTCCTATATTGGTAATTAATTTTGCAAAAACCTTAGCATTTTCTTCATCAATCCACTTTTTATGTGTTAGAAAATACCCTAGTGCTATCATTATTACTATGCTAAATACACTCCCTAAGGCATCTAAAAAAGCCATTGAACTCCCCCTTTAAAAATTATTTATTAAAATTCAGCAGAACCTGTAGTTCTTGGATAAGGAATAACATCTCTAATATTAGAAATTCCGGTGATATACATTATTATTCTTTCAAAGCCTAAGCCAAATCCAGCGTGTTTAGTACCACCATATTTTCTAAGCTCTAAGTACCACCAGTAATCTTCCTTATTAAGGCCTAATTCTTCCATTCTTTTTTCAAGGACATCAAGACGTTCTTCTCTTTGGCTTCCACCTATTATTTCCCCAACTCCAGGAACAAGTAAGTCAGCAGCAGCAACTGTTTTATCATCATCATTTAATCTCATATAAAATGCCTTTATATCCTTTGGATAATCAGTAACAAATACAGGTTTTTTAAATATTTTTTCTGTTAAGTATCTCTCGTGTTCAGTTTGTAGATCTATTCCCCATTCAACTGGATATTCAAAATTTTCTCCGCAATTTTTAAGAAGTTCTACAGCTTCAGTATAGGAGACTCTTTTAAATTCTGAATTAACTACATTATTTAATCTCTCAAATAAGCCTTTATCTACAAAGCTATTAAAGAATTCCATTTCCTCAGGAGCATTTTCCATTACATAGTTAATTACGTATTTAACCATATCTTCAGCTAAATCCATGTCATCTTGTAAGTCTGCAAAAGCCATTTCAGGTTCGATCATCCAAAACTCAGCTGCATGTCTTGCAGTATTAGAATTTTCAGCTCTGAATGTAGGGCCAAAAGTATATACATTTCTAAAAGCTAATGCATAGGTTTCAGCAGATAACTGACCGCTTACTGTAAGATTAGATTCTTTAGCGAAAAAGTCCTTTGAAAAGTCTATATTACCATCTTCAGTTTTGGGAATGTTATTCAAGTCTAAAGTGGTAACCTTAAACATTTCCCCTGCACCTTCACAATCACTGCCAGTAATTATTGGAGTGTGAACATATACAAATGCTCTTTCATTAAAGAATTTATGTATAGCAAAGGCAGCTAGTGAACGCACCCTAAATACTGCAGAAAACATATTACTTCTTGGTCTTAAGTGTGCTATAGTTCTTAAGAATTCAACAGTATGTCTTTTCTTTTGCAGTGGATAATCTGAAGATGAAAGTCCTTCAATTATTATTTTTGAAGCGTGTAATTCAAAAGCTTGCTTTGAATTAGGTGTAGCCACTACCTTTCCTTCTACTGTTAAGGATGAGCTTATAGCAAGTTTTGTAATTTCTGCAAAGTTATCAAGCTTATCATCAAATACTATTTGAACATTTTTAAAGAAACTTCCATCATTTAATTCTATAAAACCAAATGTTTTAGAATTTCTTTGAGTTCTTATCCACCCAGATATGCTAATTTCTTTGTCTGTAAACTTTTCTGTTTCTCTGTAAAGCTGTTTAATTAATATAGTTTCCATAGTTATCCTCCCTATATCTAATTATATTATGTAAAAATTTATTTATATGTTATAAATAATTTGTAAAATAAAAAAAGACTTTCATCCTAAAGGGACGAAAGTCTTATATTCGCGGTACCACCCAATTTGCCAAAAGGCCTCTTAGCTACATAGAAAAATCTACATACCAACTATAAGGTGTTGGGAACCTCTAAGCCTACTTTTACGTAAAATTTCGGTTAGAAACTCAAGGATGTTCTTCTGTAAAGGCTTCACACTGATCTTGCACCATCATCAGCTCGCTTTGGCTATATCCTATACATACTCTTCCTATCATAGTTTTTACATATTATTATATCTAATAATTATAATAATTCAAATATTTTCTGTCAAGGTAAAGTTTAATAAGATTATTTATTTAAACCAATTATCAACTTCATGCAATATTTTAAAGTTAGTTAAATCATAATGAAGAGGAGTAATAGTTACATAGCCATTATTAAAGTAAAACTTATCAGTTCCGTCGCCTATATTATTATTTAAAGTACCTCTTAACAGTACTGAAATTTCGTTGTTTTCAGTAGTTGATTCTAAATAATAATTATCATAAGTTCTACCACCGATAGGGCAAACCTGTATTCCCTTAATATCCTTCTCTTCAACACAAGGTACATTTACATTTAAAACTAAATCTTTATAAATTCCATTTTTCATTGCCGTATCTAAAATTTTAGGTGCAAATTTTGCAGCTATATCATAGCAAAGTTTATCCTTGCGTACCTCTGAAGAAATAGCTATTGATGGAATTTTATAAATAGCAGCTTCTATTGCAGCAGATACAGTCCCAGAATAAAGCACATCAGTTCCTAGATTAGTTCCCAAGTTTATTCCTGATATAACCATATCGAAGCTATCACTTGTAAGCTTATCTATTGCAACTCTTACACAATCTGCAGGAGTGCCACTTATACTATAAGCTTTTGATGATACGCCTTGTAAATTTATTGGTCGTATTATAATAGGGTTTTCAATTGTTATTGAATGACCAGTTGCGCTCTTTTGAGCATCTGGTGCAGCTATTACAAGCTCATGGTCCTTTTCTAATTCTTTTGCTAAGGCAAGTAATGCCGGAGATTGTATGCCATCGTCGTTAGTAAGTAATAATTTCATAGTTACCTCCTAAAAATATATTAAATAAAGTATTAATATAACTAATTATGCTAATTACTATTTATTATATATTAATATTATATATTTATATACAAATTATTATCTTCAAAGCTTTTATGAAATATCTGAATTATTATATTCAGAAAAAGTATTTATAGAAATAAAAAAGGTTAAATTTTCATAAGTTATTTGATATAATTTTAGATGCATTAAATAAATAGGAGGGAACAATATGGCAGAGTTTTTTACGAATACCATTGGGCAGGTAAATAATATACTATGGTCTTATGTATTAATTGCGGTTTTGGTAGGAGTGGGTTTATATTTTGGGTTTTTAACAAAATTTGTTCAAATAAGATATTTTAAAACCATGTTTAAGCTTTTAGGAGAAGGTGCAGGAAAGGCTATAACAGAAAAAAATAAAAGTCATGTTTCATCATTTCAAGCATTTTGTATAAGTACAGCTTCAAGAGTTGGAACAGGGAACATGGCAGGAGTAGCAATTGCTATTGCAGCTGGAGGGCCTGGAGCAGTATTTTGGATGTGGGTTATAGCAATCATAGGAGGAGCCTCTAGCTTTATAGAAAGTACGCTAGCACAAATTTATAAGGTTAAAGATGAAAATGGAGGGTACAGAGGTGGCCCTGCATATTATATGGAACAGGGTTTAAATAAGAGATGGCTTGGTATAATATTTTCCATTCTTATAACGATAAGCTTTGGATTAGTTTTTAATTCAGTGCAAGCTAATACTATATCTGTGGCTTTTGAAGAAGCTTTTGGTGTAAATAAGCTTATAGTAGGTGTAGGATTAATAGTCCTAACATCTATTATCATATTTGGAGGAGTAAAGAGAATAGCTCAAGCTGCAGAGGCTATAGTGCCTGTAATGGCAGTAGCATATGTATTGACAGCATTATTTGTAGTTATAAGAAACATAACCTTAGTACCACATATGTTTAATCTTGTAGTTACAAATGCCTTTGGATTACAGCCTTTTGTAGGAGGTGCAATAGGTACAACTATTATGATGGGAATAAAAAGAGGTTTGTTTTCAAATGAAGCAGGTATGGGAAGCGCTCCTAATGCAGCTGCAACTGCAGAGGTTACTCATCCTGTAAAGCAGGGATTTATACAAACACTTGGCGTGTATACAGATACCATTTTAATATGCAGTTGTACAGCATTTATAATACTTCTTTCAGGTGTTTATACTGAAGCTAATTTAACAGGGATACAACTTACTCAGAAGGCCTTGAGTTCACAGGTAGGAAGTTGGGGAAATACATTTATAGCAATATGTATATTTTTGTTTGCCTATAGTTCAATAATTGGAAATTACTATTATGGAGAAACAAATATTGAATTTATTAAGGGAAATAAGGTATGGGTTTTTGTATATAGAATAGCGGTACTTGGTATGGTTATATTTGGAACTGTAGCTAAAGTACAAATAGTTTGGGATATGGCTGATTTATTTATGGCATTTATGGCACTTATAAATTTAGGTGCTATCTTCATGCTTGGTAAGGTAGCCTTAGCTGCATTAAGGGACTACGAAGTTCAATTTAAACAGGGAAAGGATCCTCATTTCAATAAAGATAGCATTCCTAATTTAGAAAATGTTGAATGTTGGGATAAATAAAATATATAAGAATTTATAAATTTAAAAGGCATGCAGTGTATTACATACTACTACATGCCTCTTTTATTTATCAGTTTTTCCAGCATTTAAATAAAGACTTTCAAGTTCATCATGGGATAAGAGTCCTTCTATTATAAAGCCCATGAGGATTATACCAGGAAGGTTTACAAGGAGCCTTGCAAAGGTAAACTTATAACCTAAAGCTGTAAGTTCAAATAAAAATGTTGATATCTTTGTGACACACCAAGCATTCATAAATATTAGTATATTGCTGAATCGTACACCTTTCTTTAATAATACCGTTGTAAAAGGAAAGGCTGCATACATAGGTCCAGCAGCAAGGGAACCTATAAGTATAGAAAGTAATATTCCTAAAAGCCCTGAATTCTTTCCCATATATCTCATCATTGTTTCTCTAGAAACCCATGAATCCATTAATCCTAGCATTATCATTATCGGGGGTAATACTGAAAGCATTTGTTTAAAACTTGATAGCGTTATAGTAAAAGACTTTAACCCAATATTTTTATTAAATAAGGTTAACAGAATAGTAATAAGAATAGAAAATAAAAAGAAACTGTATCTTTTTAATATTTTAGCAAACTTCATTTAAAAACCCACCCTATGATAAGTGCTACAATAAAAGAAAACAAAAAAGCCACAAAGTTTCTTAAAAAAGCAGCTTTTTTGCCAATGTATTTAGATTCTAGAGGCAGAGTAATCACTCCTACCAGCGTTAATGTAGATACAAGTGCTCCAACTTGTGCATAGCCGGCACCATTTTTAAGGAGCATGTCAGCAGTAGGAAACGCAACAAAGGTTGGCATCATTGTTATGGATCCAATTATTGAAGATAAAAATACTCCTAAAACCCCAGAATTCTTACCAATAAAAGTGGATATGACTTCAGGCTTAAGTAGTGCAAGCATTATTCCAACTATAAATATTATCCCTAAAAATTGAGGCATTATATTTTCAAAGGATTTTAGGGATTTAATAAGTGCCTCCTTAGTTTTATTTTTATCTCTAAAGTAAGATAGCATAAGTAGGATTCCAGCACTTATATAAAGTATTAAAGATGACATTTAGACCTCCAATATAATAAGCACTAATATACTATTAGTCTATTATAAAAATGCAAATGGGTGATAGGAGTAATCAAACTTTATAAGGTATGTTGATTTAAATAAACAAATCATTAATTAACTTTCCATCAGTATTCTCCATGGAAATACCAAGTATTTTAGCAAGGGTAGGACCCTCATCAATAATATTAGCTTCTTTAATTATTCCGCCTTTTTTTATATTTTTACCTATAGCTGCAAACATTGTACTGTAATTAGGTTTTAAAGGAGAGTAGCCATGAGTAGCCTTTGTATAGTGTTTTTTAATGCCTATAAGTGATTCATCTACTTTCTCCAAAATACTTCCAGTATACTTTTCTAAAAAGTAATATCCCTTCTTAGCTTCAAGCATAAACGAACATTTATCATTAGCCCCTAAGCCTATTGCTTGGTCCCTATTAAGTAAAGATTCTATTCCACTATTCTCTCTTTTTATGAAATCTATAAGTATATCTTCAACCCTTTTAATTAAATGACTACTATGAGGGTCTTTTAAATAAACATAGCCACTTCCATCACAGCTGCTAAAGTAAGCTTCCCAGTCCTTTAATTCTCCATTTGAATCTAAGGTAATTAGGCCATTTTCTTTAAAGAGCACATTTATATTTATTGTGGTATGTTCATCTAATGCACTATGATCACCTAGTATGACAAATGTAGTGTCTTCATATATACCAACATCTTTAGTAGCCTTTAATATTTCACCTAATCTAAAGTCATGACGGTGAATAGCATCTACAGCTTCTTTTGAGTTATATCCATATAAATGCCTATTTGTATCTACATCTGTAAAGTGAACTAAAAGTAAGTTAGGCATTTTACTCTTAATAGTGTACAATGCAGACTGCAGTATGAAGTTATCTAAGAAGGGCTGAGATATACCTTTTCTTAGCTTACCAAACTTACTATTTAATTTAAGTATATAGCAGAAAGAGCCACTTAAAAGGGAAACTAAGGCTTGATTCTCATACCATTTATTTGGCCATATTTCAGGGAGATTATAATCTATATTAGCACCAGCGGTTACAGGCCAAAGAAGCGCTGCAGTCTTTAATCCTTTTTCTTTAGCTAGATCATATAATGTAGGGCGCTTTATATATTTCCTATGCCAATACCAATCAGGACTCTGTTTTCCAGGTTGAAACAATGTATTATTTACTATACCGTGATTTTTAGGCAGCATACCTGTAATGATAGATGTATGTGCAGGATAAGTTAAGGTTGGATATATAGAGGTTACTTTTTCTATATGGGAACCATTATCTAAAATAAACTTAAAGTTTGGAAGAGTTTTCATATAGTCATAATCTTCTGAAGACATAGCATCAAAGGATAACACTATTAAATACTTAGAAGTTGTCATTTTTTCACCCCTTCAGGTTAGATATATTATATATATTATGCATGAATAAAACTAATTGATAAGGAATATTAAATATTCACCTATATTGTAACATGTACAGTTTATTAATCATAAAATAATTTGATAAATAATTTTTGGGGGAATATTTATAAAAACCAATGGATTGTTAAATCTTTTAATAAATGTACCACAAAGTGTATTGGCAAAGTTAGCGGAGTTATCAAAGAATGAACAATTTTTAACTGGAAAAGTGGAATTAACAGTAATATATAATGTTCGGCCTGAGGAAATATCTAGCCAAGTTGCAGCTATAGGAGGAACATTTGAAGATTTAGGCTATAATTTTGGAATTGTAGTTTTAAATGTAGGTGACATAGAAAGGATTTCTGAAATAAGGGGGATACAATATTTAGAACTTCCAAGGACAGTATACACATCAGATTTGAATAGTAATAGAGCTTCTTGTGTTCCACCAGTATGGAGCAGCGGATTGACAGGGAAGGGGACACTAGTGGGATTTATAGATTCTGGAATAGACTATACAAGTTCTGCATTTATAAACGAGGATGGTACTACAAGAATTGATTATATATATGATTTATCTCAAGGGGGAATGGTATATAACAGAGCGGATATAAATAGAGCACTTCAATCTGGAAACCCATTTAGTATAGTTCAGCAAAGAGATACCCTTGGACATGGAACTCATGTTGCAGGTATAGCATGTGCTGGCGGAAAGATTTCCAGGGAAAATTATGGGGTAGCTTTTGAAAGTTCTATAGCTATGGTTAAGATAACTGCAGGAGGACAAATAAATTATACTAAGGATACTTTAATTATGAGAGGAATAAAGTTTCTTTTAGAAAAAGCTGTAGAACTTAATAAGCCGTTGATAATAAATTTAAGTTTTAGTACTAATGATGGATCACATACAGGAAGTACTTTATTTGAACAATATATTGATACTGTCTGCAGGTTAAATCCAATTAGTTTTGTAGTTGCAGCTGGAAACGAAGGAGATAAGGCACATCATGCAGGCGGTGAATTAAGACAAAACCAAACAATACCTTTGAACATAGCACCAGATGAGAGAGGAATATTATTTCAAATATATAAGCCTGTACTAAATGATATTACTATACAAATAGTAAATCCTAGTGGAATACGTTCAGAGCAAATTAGAATAACTGAAGGATACAAAGAAGGTACAATAGGACAAGATAGATATTATGTTTATTATACAGGCCCTAAACCTTATAACATGAATGGAGAAATTATAATAAGTTTAATACCTACAGGAGATTTTTTGACGTCGGGAATTTGGAATCTAAATATTACATCACAGGGAGAATATCAAGGAAGATACAATATATGGCTTCCTATAACAGAAGGCTTAAATCCCAATACCAAATTTCTAGAGCCTGAAGTGTATTTTACCATAGGTATACCAGCTACAGTAGAAAGTGTATTTTCTGTAGGAAGTTATAATGGAATTACAAATACTATTTCAAGTTTTTCAGGAAGAGGAGAACTTGGAGGAAATATAATAAAACCAGATTTAGTGGCTCCGGGAGAAGATATTCAATCTGTAATACCAGGTGGCAGGCTAGATACTAAAAGTGGAACCTCTATGGCAGCTCCTCATGTAAGCGGAATATGTTCACTTTTTATGCAATGGGGTATGGTAGATGGGAATGACCCCTTTTTATATGGAGAAAGACTTAAATATTATCTTGCACGAGGTGCCAACAAGGATAGACCTCAGGTTATTTATCCTAATCCTACTTGGGGGTATGGTCAGGTGTGTGCACAAGCATCCTTTGATTTATTAAGACTTTTTAGGGGTGATCTATTGAATATAAATGATAACTATTATGATAAACTAATTCGTGAGCAGCAAGAAGTTCAACCAGCGCCAGAAGGTCAAACATCTCCTGAAGCTGGGGGAGTTAATCCAGAGCCAATTCTTTTAAATTATCTTGTAGAATATGATGGGGATATAGTTGCAAGACTTCAGCAAGTACCTTATGCAAGTGCAGCGATTTTGGATGAAAATTACGCCATAATATCGGTGGAGCGAGGTAGGGAAACAGAAATTTTAAGAATACCAGAGGTGGTTTATGTAGATAGGTCATCATTATATACATTGATGCAAACACAACCTCAAGAATCTGCAAATATATATCAATTTCATGTAAATCCATATCTCAATTTATTAGGTACAGGAGTATATGTAGGAATAATAGATACGGGGATAGATTATTTAAATAAAGAGTTTATGTACGAAGATGATACAACAAAAATACTAAGTATTTGGGATCAAAGTGATAATGAAGGAACTCATCCAAAGGGACTTAATTACGGAACTGAATATAATAGAGCACAAATAAATGAAGCAATAACTATTTCAAAGAATCAAGGAGATCCTTATAGAGTTGTAAGACAAAGGGATACTATAGGCCATGGAACACAAATGGCAGGAATTATAGGAGCAAGAGGATATAATAAGGAAATCATAGGTGCCGCGCCTGATGTGCAATTTATAGTTGTAAAGCTTAGACAGGCCAGTGCTGATGCTATAGATGAAGGAATAGCAAGTATTTCAACTCCAGTACCTGTGTATGAGGGAACTGATATTATAACAGCTATAAGATATGTATCTGACGTGGCAAAATCGTTGAACAAACCTACAGTGATTTTTATACCACTTGGAACTAATTGTGGACCACATGATGGCAATACAATTATAGAAAGATATATAGATGAAGTTTCAAAGGTAAGAGGGATAGCGGTGGTAACAGGTGTTGGAAATGAGGGAGATGAAAACGGACATACTTCTGGAACTTTAGAAAAGCAGGGTGATAGGAAAGTTATTGAATTAAATATGGCTCCAGAACAAAGAAGCTTAGTTTTTCAAATATGGGTAAGAAGGCCTGATGTGTTTTCTATAGGTATAGTATCACCTTCAGGAGAAACTATAGATAGAATTCCAGCTAAGCTTCAAGAAGTAGAACAAATAAACCTAGTATTTGAAAGAAGCAGAGTATTTGTAGAATATTCACTTCCTGAAGAGTTAACAGGAGATGAATTAATATTAATACGAATTGAAAATGCTAGACCTGGAGTATGGCAGTTTGTACTATATGGGGATCTTGTTTTAGATGGAAGATATGATGCATGGCTTCCTCAAAAGCCATTGGTTAGGGAAGGAACGAGATTTTTAAACCCTACACCCTTTGTTACAATTCAAACACCAGCTACTGCAAGACAAGTACTAGTAGCTGCCTTTTATAATCAAAATACTAATGCAATAGTTGTGGAATCTGGTAGAGGGTATACTAGGGATGGAAGAGTAGTTCCTAATGTAGCGGCTGGAGGCATAAATGCTAAAACTACGGCAGTAGGAGGAGGAGTTACTACTATTAGTGGCAGCAGTGTAGCAGCAGCAGTTTACGCTGGAGCTTGTGCCCTATTATATCAATGGGGATTAGTAGATGGTAATGATCCAAGTCTTTTTGTAGGAAAGATGAAGACTTACTTTATAAGAGGGGCAAGAAGAAGGCAAGGGGATATCTATCCAAATCCTGAATGGGGTTATGGGCAGTTAGATTTAGAAAGGGTTTTTGAAACAATCCGTGCTGGAGGTAGGGGGCTAGATGAAACAATGCTAAGAAGTAGAAATATATCAATAAAAGAAGATTGTATAGAGTGTAATATAGGTGAAATATTTTTAAGAATACCAAAAGATATATAAAGTCGCCATTTAGGCGACTTTATAGTTTAAAGCAATATCTTTAAAAACGCATCTATTTCCCGGGAATTCAGATATATATCTCCGATTAGTCCATGTTTTAAATCAGTTTGCTTATTTGTATGAAAGTCAGAACCAGCAGTATAAAATAATCCACTTTCAATAGCTATTTTCATGAAAAATTCCATATCACTAGGTGTATGTGTAAAATGCTTTGCTTCTATACCATCAAATGGCATATTAATAATTTCTGTAAGACAGTTCTTATTTATAAGAATGGGGTGAGCTAAAACTACTGTTGCTCCAAATAGCTTTAACGCCTTAATTCCATCATCAACAGATAACCTATGGCTATTTTTATTATAACTGCTTTGTAGATTTATTAAGTGTTTTGCATCATTTCCTCTATGATTTTTTACAAGGTTTAGGAATCTCTCAAAGGTTTTATCCTTATATCTATCATCTTTAAAGTAACCTAAAATATGAACACTCTTATTTTTATAACGTGAAGATAATTCAACCCCTGGAATTACCGTAATTCCAAGTTTTATACCTGCTTCAATGGCTTCTTCAACACCTAATATAGTATTGTGGTCTGTGATAGATATTATATCCATATGTTCATTGCTTGCAAGGCTTACTATTTCACTTGGAGTAAGGTCGCCATCGGATGCTGTAGAATGTATGTGAAAATCACCCTTATAAAACATATTAAAATCCTTTAATTAATTATTATACATTTATAGTATTAAAAAGAATTAATAAAGGGTACTAGAAATCATAGATATTATAACAAAAATATAGATTATAAATATTAAGTTTAATATTTATCTATAGCTTTTCTCTAATTATAGGCATACTCATGCACCTTGGACCGCCACGTCCTCGTGATAACTCATAGGATTGGAATTCTAACACTTCAACGCCATTTTTGCGAAGTGCTTCATTTGTAACATAATTACGATCATAACAAATTACTTTCCCAGGAGAAATAGCCAAAGTGTTACTTCCGTCACTCCATTGCTCTCGGCTAGCAGCAATTGGATCTCCGTTTCCACATCTAATTAAGTTTACCGCAGGTAGACTTAAATGTTTTTTTAGTATATCGCATAAGTCATCACATTCATAAGTAATGCTTATCTCATTATTTTTGCTTCTAGTTATTCTATATACATCTAAAGGATCCTCAATTCCTGGATATATGCTAAACTTATCATAGTCTACCATTGTAAATACAGTATCTAAATGCATATATGCCCTTGCTTTTGGAATATCTAAGGCTAAAACTACTTCGAAGGGTTCATCTGAAGCTAAGAGTTTATGTGATAATCTTTCAATAGCCATTGGATCTGTTCTATCGCTAATACCTATAGCTAGTATTTTGTCAGAAAGAACTAAAATATCTCCACCCTCGATAGGATGTGTCTTATCACGGTTGTACCAACGGCTTACATCTTTAAATCTAGGGTGATAATTAAAGATATATTTAGCAAATAAAGTTTCTCTATTCCTTGTGGTATTTGCCATCACATTTAAAGAAATCCCTCTTCCAATTGAGGCAAATGGATCCCTTTGAAAATAAAGATTTGGAATAGGATCCAAATAAAATGGGTAAGGATTTTTAACCATATCGCCTAGTGATTTAGGCTTAATATGCCTAAGTTCCTCTTTACGTACTCCAGATATACATTTTCTTATAAGTTCATGAGGGGAATATGGGTTAAATAATTCCATAATGGCTTCTTGCAAGCCCCATGTAACTACACCGCCTTCCTCCATAAACTCTGTCAAAAACTCTTGCCTGATTTGTGGATATTGTAAGATTTCTGCCATCAAATCTGTTAAGTATAGGACCTCCACACCTTCTTTTTTTAAAATATTGGCAAATTCAGTGTGCTCTTTGCGAGCTTGTTTTAAATAAGCAATTTCATCAAATAAAAGTCTTCTTAAATAATCTGGCACTATATTTTCAATTTCTTCCCCAGGGCAGTGAAGTAGTACACATTTTAGTTTTCCTATTTCGTTGTAAACAGAAATACTTGGGTTAGAATACATAGGCTTCATCCTTTCTATTATCTATTCTAACCATTAGTTTATCAATTCAATAAAATATTATGCTAATTTATATTTACATAGAAATGGATTAAAGATTAATTGGATTTAATTCTATTAAATTCAGATGTTATTTTTTGTAATTTATCTTTATTTGTAATCAAAGTGAGTCCAGTAATTGCTAGAGCTTTTGCACCGATAATTAATGCCTCATCGGCTTCCTTAGAAACAGATGCTTCACAAAATTCAGGGGTATGTCCTACTAAGGTATTACCACCAATTTTTATATGAGGATGTATAGTAGGAACAACCTGACTTATATTTCCTGCATCTGTTGACCCTAATCCCTCTTTTGCCTTGGTGCTTATTTCTAAACCAAGCAAGTTAGAACTTTCAATAAATAGTTCATCAAAACTTTTATTGATAAGAAAGTTGTCAACTTTATTTTGAAAGGCTATTATATTTAGTTTCGCACCAGTGGCAAGAGCAGCACCTTGCGCAATGTTTTTAATTTTAGAGGTAACTTCATCACAAATTTTTCTAGTAGCTGCACGAATAAAAAATCTTGCTTTTGCATAATCAGGCACTATATTTGGGGCATCACCACCATGAGTAATAATTCCATGTATGCGTACATCCGTAGGCACATGTTGCCTTAAGGCATTTATACCGTTAAAAAGCTGAATAACCGAATCTAGGGCATTAATACCCTTTTCAGGTGAACCTGAGGCATGGGCTGATTTGCCTATGTATTCGAAATCAAGTGGGTCCACAGCTAGAGAATTTCCAGTTACCCCTGTTGTATTTGCTGGATGAATTATCATACAAGCATCTATACCCTGAAGCAAATTATGATTAACAAAACTTGCTTTGGCACTTCCATTTGGTCCACCTTCTTCTGCAGGAGTACCTAGGACTACGACTTCTCCACCTATTTCATCTAAAAGGCATGAAAGGGAAATAGCGGCTGCCGTACTAATTGTTCCAATCATATTATGCCCACAGGCGTGTCCTAGTCCTGGCAAGGCATCATATTCTGCTAAAAATCCTATAGTAGGACCTCCAAGCTTTGTTGATTTTTTTCTTGCTATAAAGGAAGTATCATGACCTGCTACAGCTCTTTCTACAGAAAAACCTGAATCAGCCAAGGTATCTGCAAGAAGTCTAGATGCAAAAAACTCTTGATTACCTATCTCCGGATTATCATGAATTTGATGACTTATTTTTATATATTTATCTCTTTCATTGTCCAATTTATCAATAATGCTTTTTTGATAGTTATTTAATATTTTACTCATTGTAATAGTTCCCCCTTTTTATAAGCATATAAAGATACTAGTCTTTATAAACTTGCGATAATAAAATTAGATAAAATAAAAATCTTCTTCCTAGATGGAAGAAGATTTTAAAACATAAACTCTTATAAGAGCAATATTTAAATTTAACACCTTCCCTCATCTACCAGAACAAACTTCTGTTGGATTTAGCACCATACAGGCTAATGATACCTGCTGGTTGCTGAGACGTCATAGGGCCAATCCCTCGGTCTCTCTTGATAAGGATACTTATTAACTTTTAACTTTATCATGACAAAGATTAATTGAGTAAGATTATATATGCATAAGTAAGAATTGTCAACAAATTTATAATGTTTGTTGGATTGACGGTAATGTATGATTATTACATGATTAAATAAAAAATTTTGTGAATTATGTTTAATTTAATAATTTATTTTTCAATACTTTCCCCAAATATATTAAAGTATATTTATTATATGAATAGCAAAAAAAGTTTATTTTTCTATAAAAAATTTTATTGACATTTAAAAAAGATGAGAATATAATAAGTCTCAAGCAGAAAATGCTAACTTAAAAATCGAATATAGATCCTTATCTAGAGAAGCAGAGGGACTGGCCCGATGAAGCTTCAGCAACCAGCAATGCTTATTTGCAAAGCAAGGTGCTAAATCCTGCAGACATTAGTCTGAAAGATGAGGGAAGGTAATAGTTTAAAAGCGGTCCTTCCATGGGGCTTTTTTTATTGAAGTTATCCTCTTTCTCATCTGGGAAAGAGGATTTTTTATTTTATTTGGGGAGGGAAATGAATGATTTATTTAAAGGATGTTAAAAAAGTCTATGAAACTAAAGAGCATAAGATAGAGGCTGTGAAGGGAGTGAACTTACATGTAGAAGCTGGCAAGATAATGGGAATTATCGGATATAGTGGAGCAGGGAAAAGTACTTTAATTAGATGTATTAATTTACTTGAATCTCCTACTTGCGGCGAGGTAATTGTAAATGGGAAAAACCTCACAAAGTTATCACCGAAGGAGCTTAGAAAAACTAGGGAAAAGATAGGTATGATTTTTCAGCACTTTAATCTTATGAGGAGTAGAAATGTATTTGAAAATGTAGCCTATCCTCTTAAAGGAAAAGGTCTTACTAAAGAACAAATAAAGCAAAAGGTAGAAAGCCTTTTGGAATTAGTGGGATTAAGCGATAAAATAAAGGTTTATCCTGGAGAGCTAAGTGGAGGACAAAAGCAAAGAGTTGCCATTGCTAGAGCACTAGCAAATGACCCACAGGTGCTTTTATGTGATGAAGCTACTTCAGCATTAGATCCTCAGACAACTGGATCCATTCTAAAGCTTTTAAAACAAATAAATGAAGAATTACGACTTACAATAGTTATCATTACTCATCAAATGGAAGTTGTTAAAGAAATATGCCATAAGGTAGCAGTAATGGAGGGGGGAGAAGTTATTGAAGAAGGAGATGTTCTTCAGATATTTATAAATCCTAAGGCACAAATGACTAAGGATTTTGTATCTACAGTATTTCATTATGATAAGATTTATGAGGTTTTAGATAAGGAGTCCTTTATAGGAGAGCTTACTGAAGAGGAAGTGATTGCAAAGATATCATTTGTAGGTCAGAAATCAGGCCAGGCCTTTATTTCAAAGGTTTCTAGAAAGTTTAAGGTTGATGCAAGCATTTTATTTGGTAATATTGAAATAATTCAAGAAGTACCTATAGGAAATTTAATTGTCAAATTTAATGGTTCTAAAGAAGGAATAATTCAATCAATGAGTTATTTAAAACAAAATGATATTTATGTGGAGGTGATTAAAAATGCTGGAACTTCTGAATACCTTTATGCCGAATGTAGTAGAACTCTTTCCTGATATGATGAAGGCATTAGGCGAAACCATACTTATGGTAGTTATAGCAGGAAGTATTTCAACCGCTATAGGAATAATAATAGGAATAATTATTGTGGTAACAAGGCCGGGAAATATACTTGAGAATAACGGAATTTATAGTACTGTTGGGAAAATAATAAATATATTTCGTTCAATTCCTTTCGTAATACTTTTAGCAGCAGTTGTACCTTTTACAAGACTCATAGTTGGAACAACAATTGGATTAAAGGGCGCCATAGTTCCATTGGTACTTGGGTCTGTTCCATTTGTGGCAAGGCAAATTGAGTCAGCTCTTTTAGATATTGATAAGGGAGTAATAGAGGCAGCACAGGCCATGGGTTCAAGTCCTTTTGAGATAATCTACAGGATTTTATTAAAGGAAGGGCTCCCAGGTATCGTTTATGCTCTAACAATTACAACAGTTAGCTTAATAGGGTTTTCAGCTGTTGCAGGAACTGTAGGAGGGGGCGGACTTGGAGATTTTGCTATAAGATATGGCTATCAGTATTTTAAAACTGACATAATGGTAGCTACTATAATAATTCTTCTAATCCTAGTTAATGGGATACAAAGCTTTGGTGACTTTTTACTAAAGAAATTAAGCCATTAACAAAATAAAATATTTAACATAATTTAAGGGGGCTTTAATAATGAAAATAAAAAGATTAGCAGCGTTAGTATTAGGGGTAGTAATAACTGCTACAGCATTTGTCGGATGTGGACAGTCAAAAGGAACATCTGCTGATGCAAGTAAGAAACAAGTTATAAAACTAGGAGTTACAGGGGATGACCATAAAGTTTGGGATAATGTGAAAGATAGATTAGCAAAGGAGAATATTGAGTTAAAGATTGTAAGCTTTAGCGATTATGTAAGGCCGAACATGGCATTAAATGATGGAGAAATAGATGCAAATGCATTTCAAACTGTGGCATATTTTGAACAATTTAAAAAAGACCGCAACCTAGACCTTGTATCTATCGCAAATACTGTTTTAGCACCTATGGCAATATATTCAAGTAATTTAAAGGATTTAAAAGAGCTAAAAGATGGAGATAAAATTGCTATACCTAATGATGCAACCAATGGCGGAAGGGCACTTTTACTTCTTCAAGAAGCAGGTTTAATTAAATTGAAGGAAGGCTCAGGCATAACACCAACTGTTAAAGATATAGTAGAAAACCCTAAAAATTTTGAAGTAATACCACTTGTAGCAACACAAATTCCAAGATCAATAAAAGACGTAGCAGTTGCGGCTATTAATAACGGTGTTGCGGTGGAAGCAGGGTATTCTCCGCTAGAAGATTCCATATACATTGAGGATACTAAGAAGGATAGTGTTAAAAACTACTTTAATATTATAGCTGCAAGAGCTAAGGATAAAGACAATGCAGCGCTTAAAAGATTAGTAGAAATTTACCAAACTGATGAAACTAAAAAGCTTATAAAAGAAACAACTAAGGGATCATCTATTCCTGCATTTTAAGCTTTAGCTAAAAAAGATTATGGAAATTATTTGTTCAATAATATCCATAATCTTTTTTATACATTAATAATATCTTATGTCACTGATTTGATAGTCTTCCTGCAAGTACATTTATCCCATCAACAGAAGTCATGCCAATTCTATGTAAGGTATATATTCCGTCGCCTCTTCTTGCAATTCTTCCTCCTGTTGTAAATCCCATAATATATCCAGCACTTTTTGCTGCTTTTATTGTATTTTCATTATATTTACCAAAAGGATATGCAATAAAATTTACTTTTTTATTTAAGATTTTTTCTAGTGTATCTTTTGATTGTTTTAAAGCTGTTAATTGTTTTTCATAAGAAAGACTACTTAATTCTTCATGCTTAAAGGTATGACTTTCTATATCTATTCCATTATATTGTAATTCCTTAAGTTGTTTTGAATTCATACTTCTATTGTCCTTATCTATATTATCTACAATAACAAATATTGTAGCTTTAAGTCCAAGTTCTTTAAGTACTGGATATGCATATTTATAATTATCTAAATACCCGTCATCAAAAGTTATAACCACAGATTTCTTAGGGACAGGTTTATTTTGCATAAAAAAGTTATATAATTCTTGAAGAGTTAGAGTGTTATAACCATTATCTTTTATATATTTCATTTGTTGCTTAAATTCTTGCTGTGGGATTCGTAGTCTATTATTTTTTTCATAACCTATGGAGTGATACATAAGTACACATACTCGAGCTGTATTGTGTTTTAATGGCACACTTTTATTCATAGAAAAATTATCTTGATTTATCATCTTTGAGTTGGTACATTTCTGTGATAATTCATTAAATACATTTACACTTGAGATTGACCTTTCAATCTTTGTTTTTTTACCAATATATACCTTGTTGCAATATATTGTCTTATATCCATATGATTTTATAAATAGTATGCCTAAAATTAAAATAAGAATTTTTTTGAGAGTGTCCATAATTTTCACCTCTGATTAGTGTTTTCAAGAGTTAATAATGATTATTATGTACATCTGATATAATATTATTTATTATTTTACTAATGTTAAATCTTAAAAAGTGTATTAAAGTTTTAAAATATGCTCAATTATTATTTGTGATATAATATTATAGGGTGATAACATGCAAATATTAAAAAATGGTTGGCAGGACTTATTAGAAGATGAATTTAAAAATGCATATTATTTAAAACTTAGAGATTTTTTAATAAATGAATATAAAACAAAAGCTATATATCCTAATATGTATGATATATTTAATGCTCTACATTACACTGATTATAAGGATGTAAAGGTGGTTATATTAGGTCAAGATCCATATCATGGTCCTAATCAGGCACATGGACTAAGCTTTTCTGTAAAACCAGGCGTACCAGCACCACCTTCTCTTATGAATATTTATAAGGAACTTAATAGTGATATAGGTTGTTATATCCCTAATAATGGTTACTTAAGGAAATGGGCGGATCAAGGAGTTATGCTCCTTAATACTGTACTAACAGTTATAGCTGGTGAGGCAAATTCTCATAAGGGAATAGGTTGGGAGCACTTTACTGATAAAGTAATTAGCCTATTAAATGATAGGGAAGAACCTATTGTCTTTATATTATGGGGAAAAAATGCTCAATCCAAAGTTGATATAATAAATAACCCAAAGCATTACATAATAAAATCCGTTCATCCAAGTCCACTATCTGTTCATAGAGGATTTTTCGGAAGTAAGCCTTTTTCTAAGACTAATAAATTTCTTATCTCCATAGGTAATATGCCTATAGATTGGCAAATTGAAAATATATAATAATGTCCATTTGAGGCTATCCATACTATAAAATATAGGTGATTGTAACTTAATTTCATTAGTGATGCTAAGTACAATAACCTATATTTATTTTTTGACTAAAAACTTTAACTTTTTACAGCAATTTTTATATTACTGCATATTAAATATATAGGTAGAGATTTTTTGGAGGTGGATTACTTATGGCATTATATAGACAATTACAATTATCCTTTTGGGGAGACGCTTTTGTTATGGATTTAACACCGGAGGAGAAGTTTTTTTATGTATACTTGCTTCAATGCACCAATACTAAACAATGTGGGATTTTTGAACTTCCTAAAAGAACTATTGAATATGAGACAGGCTATAATAGAGAAACTGTGGGGAAGCTTTTAGAGAGATTTATTACTTATGGCAAAATAGAATATTGTGAGGAAACAAAAGAGATTATGATTTTAAACTGGATAAAGTACAACTTTATAAACAGCCCAAACACAATAAAATGCATAAATAAGGAAATAAAAGAAGTCAAACATAGAGAGTTTGTATACAAGCTTTATGATTTATGTAAGAAGCTAGTATGCCCTATACATTTAATTTTTGATGGCGTAGAGGGCTTTCAGAAAAAAACAAGGGGCTTAGAAGGGGCTTATAAGGACCTAGGGGAAGAAGAAATTAAAGAAGAAATTAAAAAAGAAATTGAAGAAGTAGAAGAAAAAGAAGATGCAGAAGAAATAATAGGGAACTCTGCTGCTGATGTTTATAGGAATGTAGTTAATGGGACAGAAAATGAAGGTATCAGTGAAGTTTTAGAGGTGTTTAATAACAATATTCACCCAATAACCCCTATAGAGTTTGAAAGCCTTCAGGATTGGAGTAAGGATATGAGCTGTGATTCCATAATTTTGGCCATTAAAGAGGCGGCGTATCATAATGCTCGAAGCATGAAATACATAGATTCGGTTTTAAATAATTGGTATAGTCTTAATCTTACAACGTGCCCAAAAATTCTAGCTTATCAAAGGGAATGGAAAGATAAAAATAAAGATAAGTGCAATGGAACTAAATTTGAAGGTGCTAATGCTGAAGCTTATGTATACGTAACGTAGAGTAGGGGTGATTGGGGTGTACTAAAAGTGCCACCCACATAGCAAGATTAAAAAACAATAGAATATCTTTTGCTTTACTAGTAATTTGTAAGCACATAGTCCATTTGTTTGCAGCCGATGGCAGAAGCAACTGAACTGCATTTTGCTCGCAAAAGATAAAATATAGTTTTATCTTTAATATCACTTAATGTTTCAAAATTAGCTTGCCCTTTGCTTATAATAAGATCTGCCTTGTTAAATTCACTCTTAAATTCACTTGAGCAATCTTTTAATATGGTTCCCTGTGCAGCGTGTCCATTGTCGATAACTTTAACTAGATCTACAATTCCTGTACTTATTGCATCCTGCATCGTTGCATCATTAACTATTGGACCTCCTTTTACCACATAAGTAACCTTGTTTAATGGAAGATTCTCTAATAAAAATTTATCAAATATGATTTCCCCAGCATTGTCAGCAATATACATAATATTATTTGCTTTCTCTGCTGCTTCTCGCAGAGCTGCTGTTCCAGTACCAAAAATATCATGCTTGATACTGTCCTCAACGGACTTAACAACATCTGAGTGCTCTAGCTTTAGACCAACTGAAAAATCTATAATATTTCCTGCAATAGCCAGCCTACAGGACATATCGAAGGGATCTTCTGCATTATCTAGCCATTTTTCTTCAATAATTTTTTTGTAAATTTCACTAGCAATTTCATTATATTGTTCTTTTAGCCTTGCATATGGATCAGTAATATTAGTAATATTCTTAGCATGCTGATGCATCCTAAAGGCTATTTCAGGTGCTGTTTCATTGAAGTTCATTTCCCCTAATTCCTTCAAAGATTTTTTTATTATTTCTTCCTGTATTAGTACATTGCTTGTAGCTTCTTCAGCTATTTCTACTGCTTGCCTAGCAAGACAGTGAATGCATTCATATGATATTTTCATAGCATCTTCTCCTTAAGAGCAATATGATTTTACTTCACTAATTGGATTATTTATATTATACCATCTTAATTTATAATTAAGAAATTACATTTATTTATGGTACGATCACCGTATCATAAGTAGATGTAGTTTATTTGATAAATATTCATATGAACTTACTTGAAAAACACTTTAGAGTGGTTTTATATAAATATTTTTTGACAATTGCCTAAGCTTATCTACATCCAGTATATATATTTTTTTGTCATCACATTTTATAATTGATTTTTCCTCCATACCTTTAAGTGTTCTGTTTAAATGTCTATATGTTGTACCTAAAAATTGTGCAATATCCAAATACGATGAATTTAATATCATGTAATTCTTATCTGTTAAATGTTCAATTAAATAACTTGATAACCTATTAATAAGCGGATATACAAAATTATATGAACCGTTGTTAATAGTTCCGTAGAGCTTTTCACTCAAAGAATCTATTAAATGATGCAAAAACTTTATATTATTAAAATACTTTTCCATGAGTATTGCTGAAGGTATTGCTATCAAATAAGTATCTTCCACTGCATCGACATTGCAAAGTATGGGAATACCCTTAAAAAGTTCTATATCTCCTAATGTATTAAAAGTCTTATAGAATTTCAATAGCATTGATTTCCCATTTTCAAAAGGATAATAAATTTTAATTTTACCCTCCACAAGTAAGTAATAATATTCAAGATTTTCTCCTGATTCTAATATATACTCTTCTTTTTCATAGAAATGAAGTTGTGCATATTTTATTATTTCATCATCAAATATATTTTCTATATTGTGTTTTTTAATATACTTATTTAACAGGTTATTATCTGAGATTTTTCTCATAAATCCTCCTAACATGACTAATGTCATGTTCTAATTATTATAAATATATTATTTTATTTATAAGGACTTGTAAAGAGATGAATCAATAGGTCAAATGCTTACAAGTGCAATTATAGATTATTGGTATTTTAATATTGTTTCCACGGGGAAGGTAATAGTTGCATACTATTTTTAGCAGGTATTATACTTAATGCAAAGTCTAATAAAAACTATAAGCAAAATCAAATTAAGTTATTTATATAAAGGCTGGAGGACATATTATGAAATATGAAGTGATATTATTTGATGCAGATGATACTTTATTTGACTTTAAAAAGTCTGAAAGAGAAGCTTTTAAGAATACTATGCTACAATTTAGTATAAAATATGATGAAAGTTACCATTTGAAAATTTATCAGGAAATAAATACAGTTATATGGAAAGAATTTGAACAAGGACTTATTACACAAGATAAATTAAAGGTAGAAAGATTTAAAAGGTTATCAGATAAATTGAATATAAAGTTTGATGAAACTAACTTTGCAAAGTCATATATAAAACATTTGGCTGATGCGTCATTTCTATATGATGATAGTATAAATCTTATAGAGAATTTAAATAAGTCTTATAAGCTTTCTATCATAACTAATGGTCTCACATTTGTTCAAGATGGAAGAATTAGAAAATCTATCATTTCAAAATATTTTGCTGATATAGTAATATCTGAGGAAATACTAATATCAAAACCAAACCCTAAAATTTTTGAACATGCTCTAAAAAATATTAATCATACTAATAAAAGTAAAGTATTAATGGTAGGAGATAGCTTAACTTCTGATATACAAGGGGGAATAAACTTTGGAATAGATACATGTTGGTATAACCCTAATAAAATTAAAAATGAAACATTAATAAAACCTACCTATGAGATTTTTAATTTTAATGAACTAAAATCTTTACTACTTAAGCCATGAAAAATTCCAATGAATAATATCACAAAAGGTATAGAATTATATTTAAATCTATACCTTTTTTAATATTAGTAGAAACCTCATTTATAGATTTTAATTCACAAACAAAAATGGGCCACCTAGAAACAAATTAGGTAGCACATTCTATATTAATGCATTTTCTCTTTTGGGAAACAATTCTTTGTATAGTCTTAGGTGACAGATAATACTTCTCTGAAAGTAATCGTGTAGACATTCCTTTTAGATAATCTTCATATATATTTGTATTCCTCTTTAAAAGTTCAATTTTACTCTTGGTTAGTTCACCCCATGCAATCTTATTTTCCTCTTTCTTCGGTATATAAATGTATTCACCGTCCACGTAGTTTTGAATTATTTCTAATACCTCATTAGGTAAAATATCTCTCGCATTTGAATAGCTCATTTTGCTCCTCCTAGTTATTCACTTTTTAGGATTTGCAAATGCTATTTTATTACATTTTTATAATAATGCAATAGCCTCTGCTATGCATTAAAAATATCTCTCATCATAAACAATTCCTCCAGTATTTATATATATATATTTTATCAGTTATGCATAGTACATAAAACCTCATTCTTATTTCATAAATAAAAATGAGACAATATGATAAAGATCATAATGACTCATTTTTTTGCATAAAATCTCATTTGTTTATGGTATAATTCTCCATAGAAGTTGTAAGTGAGGTTTTTGGTTAAATAACGGATTTTATAATCAAAGAGGTTCTATCTATAAAGCATTGGAAAGTTTTACTTAAGAAAGTAAGATGTCCATTAGCCACATTCTCTCCTAGGCTAGGGTATTTTCAGTTCTTTGAACAATGAGATAGCATCCGCCGGTTTCCTTTATTTACAAATTAAATGGCTATTTCATGGTCAAACACGTATCTTTTTATTAAATATCTCATCCAACAACAGTATTTCCTCTTTTGCACTTACAGCATGGTTTCCAAGCAAAACATCAATCGTAAAATCACTGCTCAGCATCTTGCGGTACATATGAATAATATCCTTTTCCGACATTTCCCCTATTGACTTCGTTTCTGGAGGGATTACTGGAATTCCCGCTTGAGATACCATGTGTAAATTTTGTTTCAATTCTGCGGCAATGTTTAGTAAAGTGCTTTCACTTTTTGCAGTCTCTATATCCATCATTCCAGTATTCGTATAAAAATGTTTTATAGCTATAGCGGTTGCGGTATGAGAAATATGGAATGCGATTATGTTTTCTTGTATTTCATAGTGTAAATTTGATGTTTCAAATATTTGAGCAAGGTCTTTCACTCTTTTGGTAATTTGTCCATCTATTTCACCAAAAATTGTTCCTTGATGCTTTTCAGAACCAAATTGCGCATACAGAATACCATCTTTCATGTCACCACCTGCACCTGGGAATCCTGGAAGCAACCGGTCTCCTACAATTTCAAGCCAACGGTCATATCCCATGGTATTAGTGAAGGTGATAATGGTTTTACTATTATTATTCTTAATTGCATACAGCGCAGATTCAGCCTGATCATAACGTACCGGAACAAAGATGAAATCATAAATATCATCATCCTCAAGTTTTCCGATTGTCTTAATAGATATGGAATTTATCGTTCCATTGTCATTATATCGTAATCCATCCTTTTTTAGGGCCTCTAGCCTTTTTCCTCTGGCCAATAATGTGACATCTAGTCCAGACTGTGAAAATCTAAGTGCATATATACTACCAACCACACCGGCACCAAATATTAAAATTCTTTTTTGTTTTGTATTCATATTATCATTCCTTCCAGTAAATTAGCTGCATGTTGTTTAAGCAACACTTGTATGATATTATATTAGTACGACATTCTTATGATTACAACCAGCAGAATAAATGAAAAGTTGCTTAGACAACAGATTTTGATATTTGATGTTTTGGAAAGGAATATATATGGTGAATAAGGAAGATCCAAGAGTCTTGCGCACACGACAATTAATAAGAGAAGCCTTTAGCACTTTATTACAGAAAAAAGAATTTGATGCAATTACCATAAAGGATATTGCGCAGAGAGCTTCTATTAACCGTGCTACCTTTTATGCACATTATGAAGATAAGTATGCTTTGTTAGAAGAAATTACAGAACAGGCTTTTTATAAGATGATTCCTGAAGAAGTTATGTATTCTCAGGAATTTACGGATGAAATATGTAACAAGTTGATCTTATTGACACACAATTACATAGTAACTTTTTATAAGATATGTGGATGGAATTCCAAATCTATTGCTACGCTTGTTGACGAAAAAATAAAAAAGATGCTACAACAAATAATAGAAGGCATATTTTTGAAAGGGAATACTTTCTGTATAAAAGACAACCTAAATATAAAAATTATTTCATCCATGACATGCTCAGCTATCTACAGTGCTACTTATTCTTGGTTTATGGCTGGTGAAAATGATCGAATCAATTCACTTGTAGATATTGTCCGTCCCTATGTAATGAAAGGTCTCGATTTATATGGCAATTGTGATGTATAGCTGTCTTATTTCTTTATCAATTTGGATTTATGTCGATATATTAGACATAAATCCATGTCCTCTCTTTATAACTATCGACCTCCAGCAAAGTTCGTATTTACTTATGGTACGGTTCGCCGTACCGCTCTAGCTGCGTTTTTTTGATATGTATTCATTTACAGTTTTGCCTATAAAATCGGATAGGGATAGTGTACCTATCTGTACAAAGGTTTATTTCAGAAGTTTCATATCAATCTTATTGTGCCCGCCAACATTTACTCCTCGCAGCAAATTAACATAAACCATTATAGTACCTACTATCATAAGTACTGTGCCTGACACCTAGAATTTATCATTTAGTAAGCTGTAATTGGCTCTTTGCTCTATAATTCCATCATCCATTTGAACCTGAAAAGTTTTTTCTAATACAAAGCCGCATCTTTCTAAAGCCTTTATTGATTTTATATTTTCCACTCGCACTTCTTCCGCTACTATTTTATCTAGTTTCAATACTTCAAATGCATAATTCATGGCAGCATGAATGGCTTCTTGGATATAACCCTTGCCTCTATACTTTGGCAAAAGATCATAACCTATCTCAGCTTGGATCTTATCATCCGATATATTCCATAAACATATCCCGCCTACATACTCCTTTGTATCCTTCATATCGATTGACCATAGAATAGCCTCATTTCTATTGATCATTCCTTCTATCTTTACCAAATATGCTTCTGCTTCTTGAACCGTCTCATATCTTTTTATTCCCGTAAACTTGGAATACGCTTCATCTGAGCGGATTTCGAATATATTTCCTGCGTCGGATATATTCACTTTTCTTAGAGTAAACCTTTCCGTTTTTAATGTAGGAAAAGGTGTGAAATTAATACTATTCATTTTAGCAGCCTCCTCTTTTCAACACTATTATTTTCATAATATACCCCTTTGAGACTATGACCTAGTAGCCTTACGTAGATTTAATAACTATTATAATCTTTATACATTCATTATACCTGAGAATTAGTAATAGATTAACATTCAAGATCATCCATTGATAAAAACAATATAAAGATTCTGCAATTTATTTTATAAATGAATATAGCGCTCACTTATGATACGTTTCACTGCATCAGTTGCAAGTGAGGTTTTTACAATAGATTTTACAATATGTTTTCTGTTCCTATATTGTTTCTTTTTTCAATAATGCTGTAACTTCTAATTGCTTCAACTTCTCCTGCACATTAATGTCTTACCGCCAAAAATAGTAACCTTAAGATCAGTAACATTCCTCTCAGTAATCTTAGCTGCACGCTTGGATTTCAAATCTCGGCCACATGCTATACCCACATCCATAGCTACTGAAACCTCTGCTTCGGTGATGTTGTCTCTTAAGCCTGGAAGTGTAATGCTTGCTCTTGAACCTTCTGAGTTCAGTTACTAGTTCCTTTTGTTTTTTTAACTTTACCAGATGAGGACCGCTAGTGTAAGTAATATTTTCTATGCGTGGTGAATAGGCTAATATATGGTGCTCCGGCATATAATTAGTATGTAATTGAGAGGTAATTGCAATGATGAAGCTTGCTTTGATAGGCTGTGGAAAATGGGGAAAAAATTATTTGAAAACTATAAATGTAATAGAGGGCTGTGAATTGAAGTGGGCCTGTGACCTAGACTATGAAAAGCTAAATCAGGCAGCAGCTGTTTACCCTCAGACCAGGTTAACTGAAAATAAAGCAGATATATTGAATGACAGTGAGGTACAGGGGGTTATTATAGCCACAACACCTGAAAGTCATTACATGCTGGCGAAGGAAGCAATAAGTAAAGGCAAAGCTGTTCTCGTAGAAAAGCCCGTGACAATTAACAGGAAAGACAGTCATGATCTAATTGAATTGGCTACTGCTCAAAATACCGTATTGATGGCCGGCCATACATTGATTTACCATCCTGCTGTGAAAAGGATAAAGGAGCTTCTGGAAGAAAAACATATTATTGATGATCTATGTTACGTCAACATGTCCAGAACCAGTTCCACCTTTCAGGCTCCCAAAGTAGATGTTCTTCATGATTTGGCGGTTCATGATATTTATCTTTCCCGGCACCTCATAGGGATGGACCCTATCTGGGTAATTGCCCATGGTGAAAGATATATTCAAAGTCCTTATAACAATGTTATCAATATACTGTTGGGTTTCCCCAATGGTAAAATAGCTTCTATATTTGCTAGCTTTATTCATACGGAAAAAACCAGGAAAATGACACTGGTTGCATCGAAAACAAAATTGGTATTTGACGATGCACAGACTGACGATAGAAAAATCCAAATCTTCCATAACGGAGAGCAGGAGCATTTTTTGGCAGTGGAAGGCAATTCGCAACCTCTGACACAGGAGTGTATTCATTTTATGGAATGCATTAGAGAACACAAGGAGCCTCTTAGCGGCAGAAAAAATATAGAATTTGTGGCAAAAATAACTGATTGCATTTCACAATCTATCGCAAAAGGCGGAGAGAAAATCAACATCTTTTGATGGAGATGGTAAGCACTATATTCAGGAAAGTGTGGTGAAATTATATTGTTTGTAAAGAGCTATTCAAAAGAACTTGAGAATGAATGGGAGGGATTTGTGAGTTCCTCAGTTAACGGCACTTTTATGCAGGAGAGAAGATTCCTGGGTTATCATCCCTCAGACAGGTTTTCAGACCATTCCCTGATATTTATGGAGGATAAGGGAATCATTGCTCTTCTTCCTGCTGCTGTAGTACAACAAGAGGATAAACGCATCCTAGTTTCCCACCCCGGCGCTTCCCATGGAGGGCTCATAATAAAGTCCAGTCTAAGCACTAAAAAATGCCTGGAGCTCGTAAGTGCCCTTGTGGAATATTGTGTCATGGCTGGTTTTGACTATATACGGCTAAAACCTGTTCCGAAGGTTTACCATAAGGAGATTTCGGACCAACTTGACTTTGCTTTAAGGTTTTCTGGGTTTAGGCTTGAGTATACAGAGCTGGCCACAGTCCTTGAGCTAAAAAAAAGTGAGGAATTTTTTGTAAAGCGGGTAATGAGTGACACAGCTTTTCGAAACTATCAGAAGGCATTGAAAAGTGGGTTATCAGTGGTGGAGGATGCCGATATAAATGATTTTTGGCCTATTCTGGAAAATAAACTTAAACATAATCATAATGCAAAGCCTGCACATACATTAGATGAAATTAAACATCTAAAAACTCTTTATCCTCACAGGATAAAACTCTTTGCAGCATATGAAGGAGTAACTCCTGCAGCGGGTGTTTTGGCATTTTTACTGAACGACAGAGTTATAAACTGTTTTTATATTGCCCACCACGATGGTTTCCAGCATAAGCGGCCGTTAAACCTTATTTTTGGTCATATGATGGAATGGGGACTAAAAAACGGCTTTTTATATTTAGATTGGGGTATTTCCACTGAGGTAAAAGGAAGTAGAGTCAATACAGGGCTGTTTCGTTTCAAAGAAGGTTATGGAGGGCATGGGGTATTGCGTGAATGCTATTTGTATGAAGTAAACAATAGCAAATAATTTAAAGGAGTTAGGCAATGAAATTAGCAGGTCATCAACCGAATTATATTCCCTGGCCGGGATATTTTGTTAAGATGGCACAGTGTGATATTTTTTTCATTTTAGATACTGCTCAGTTTCAAACGGGCAGTTCATTGGATAATAGGAATCTTATCAAAACTTCCCAAGGGACTCAGGTACTGACTGTGCCGGTGAAACGCAAAGGCATGGGCTTGCAGCGGTTTAATGAAGTTACTGTTATACCAGGTTGGAAAAGGCATCATCTTATGGCACTCAAAGTAAACTACGCAAAAGCACCTCATTTCAAAGAAGTTTTCCCCATGATGGAGCAGGTATTGCAAGATACCGGATATCTTATAGATACCAACATAGCTTTCATTAAGCTGGTACATGACCTGCTGGGACTTAAAACAAAGCTTGTGTTTTTATCAGAGTTACCTCAATTTTCTGAGCTTAGAAAAAATGAACTGATAGCTGCAATCTGCTCCCACTTTTCTGCTGACAGTTACCTGTCCGGTATTGGAGGAAGGGCATATATTAAGCCAGAGATTTTTGAAAAACAAGATATTAAATTGGAGTATTTGGATTATGAGCCTATAGCATATCCGCAGCTTTGGGGCAATTTTATACCCAATTTGTCTATAGTTGATATGTTATTTAATTGTGGGGCAACGGGCACACGCAAGCTTTTGTTGAAGGAGGTGTAAGTATGAAAAGAATATTGTTTTTTGCACATAGTTCTAAATATACTCTTGGGCTGCCCCAGGGTTTTAGAGAATTGAACTGCCCTGTTTTTATCCTGAGGGATTTAAGTAGAAGTTCTATAACAGAGGCAGTTGACCACTTTAGGCCAGATATTATGATAACAACGGGATGGGCTTACCGCAGATATAGCCGTGAGCATATAGAGGAGCTTACGAAAAGAGCTTCTAAATATAAGGTGAAACATGTCTATTGGGCAACTGAAGATCCAAGATGGACCGAAAAGTGTTCCTTCAGGTGTATTGAAACCTTTAAACCTAATGCAATTATGACCATACATCCTGGTAGTGTAAATAAATACAGAGGGCTTGGGCTTCCCACCGGGCATCTGGATTTTGGCTGCAATCCGGAATTCAATAAGAATGAACCTCCAAGCAGTAAATATGATTATGATGTGGCCCTAATTGGTAATGGTGGACGAGAGTGGAAGTCATATCGGAAGGATAGCGTTCAGATATTACTTAAGCCTTTGGTGGAAAGGGGATATAACATTGCTATTTGGGGTAAGCGATGGGACCGTTTTAATGAGGAGCTAATGGGTTTTAAGATCCCAACGCATATGCTTAAAGGTGAACTACCTTATGAGGAAACAAATAAAGTATATAATTCAGCTAGAATTATATTAGGTTTGCAAAATGACCATGACATGTTAACATCTCGGACTTTTGAAGTACTGGGTTCGGGCGGTTTTTTGCTTACCGTACCAACACAATCTGTCACCAAGCTGTTTATAAATAATGTTCACCTGTCATGTGCCTCTTCCCCAGAAGATACAGTTGACCTGGTAAATTATTTTCTTAAAAATACCGCAGCACGGCAAGAAATAGCGCGCAATGGTCAGCTGGAGGTTTATTTAAACCATAGTTATAAGGAACGCGCCAGACAAATTCTTGATTTCTGCAGATTAGTTGAAAGGAATTGAAATTGAAATGGATAATCAGACAACTATTAAACAAAGGGTTTCTTTAATGGGTACTAGCATTGCTGGCGAAACTGATGCAAAGGTAACTTTTTATCCAGCACCGCCGAGTACTGGTATAATATTTATCCGTAATGACCTGCCAGGCTGCCCTAAAGTAAAAGGCTCATTTGAAAAAGCAAAGGTTGAATACAGATGGACTTCTCTTGTTGATGGAGATGTTCGCATCGAACACACGGAGCATGCCTTGGCAGCCTTATCAGGATTAGGACTCGACAACGTATTTATTGAGCTGGAACAGGCCAGCCTGCCCGTAACAGAAGATTACAGCAGTAAAGAGTTCAAAAGAGCGCTCACGGAAGCTGGGATAGTGGAACAAAATGCCAAGAAGGAAATGATAAAAATACTTAAGCCCATTATTGTATATAAACGTGAAAGCTTAGGGGATATGGAATATGAAAAGTTCCTGATAGCTCTTCCCTACGATGGATTTAAGCTAACCTATGTGGTTGACTATCCCAATCTGCCTCAATTATCTCAAGTAGCTGAAATGGACATAACTCCTGAAACCTTTGCTAAAGAGCTGGCAGATGCCCGTTCTTATATAATTGAGTCAGAGATTGAAGATGTTGTAAACCTAACTGGGAAAGTCAGCTCAAATGTATTGGTAGTCAAATCCGGGGCTGAGTACAGGTCCTGGAAATGGCCCAATGAACCTGCCCGTCATAAAGTGCTTGACCTTCTCGGAGACCTTAGTTTACTTGGGAAAAAGGTACTGGGACATGTAATAGGCTTCAGATCCGGTCACCGGTTAAATCTAGAGCTGTGTAAAAAAATTTATGAGGAGTGTAATTATGAATGAAATCAATGATACTCTCAGTGTATTGGTTACAGGTGCAGGTTCCGTATACGGGCAGGGTATTATCAGGTCACTGAAAGAATCGGTGCTTCCTGTTGAAACAATAGCAATTGACGCTAACCCATATTCTCTAGGTTTATTTTTTGCCGACAAAAGCTTTATCGCTCCACAGGTAGCAGATGAAGAAAGCTATTATATGTTTATTAAAAATCTTTGTATAAATCATCAGATTAAAGCGATATTTATCGGCTCTACAGCAGAGCTTCCCTTTTACTCCAGAAATAGAGAATCCCTTGAAAAATCTACAGGAGCGAAGGTGTTTGTAAATTCTCCGAGAGTGATAGAGCTTTGCACCGATAAGTGGCTGACCATGTGCCATTTATCATGCTCCGGTTTTCAAATTCCTGCAACAATCAGGTATCCTGAAGATGCTGGTATGCTCTCCTCATTTATTGAAAGTACTGGGTTTCCCTTGATAGTCAAGCCGCGTTTTGGACGTGGCTCAGTAGGTGTTGTTCTAGTTAAGGATAAGCAACAGCTGCTTGAAAATATAAAGGGTAAGAAAAGCCTAATTATACAGGAATATCTTACAGATGAGGAGCAAGAGTTTACCGTAGGGATTTGCATAAACCAAAAGGGAAAGGTGATTTCCAAAGTCGCTTTAAGGAGGTATTTACTGGAAGGGGTTTCTATTGCTGCAGTTTCTGATGATTATCACCACATTGCAGATTATTGTGCTATGGTTGCAAGTACATTGGGAGCCTATGGGGCTATAAATATTCAATTGCGTCTTAAAGATTGCATGCCAGTAATTTTCGAAATAAATCCCAGATTCAGCAGTTCTACATGTATGCGGTTACTATTTGGAATAAATGAGCCGGAAAGCTTAATACGCTCAGAAGTGCTTTGCCAGGAGGTAATACCAGGCATCCCAGCAACCGGCCTTGTATTGAGACAATACATGGATTATTACTTCCCACTAGATAAGCTTAACTCGCTTTCTACAGCCAGGCCTCACTAGATATAAATATTTACGTGAAAATTATTGAAAACCACGACTAATTAATTAGTCGTGGTTTTTATGTTTTTTATTTATAGAATCGATCAGCAGTATCCTTTGCAGTAAAGCGCTTAAATATATATCTACATAATGCTTCATACAACGGAAGCTTCAATGTCCTATCATCTCTCCAACTGAATCCAGCTTTGCTTATAGTATGTTATTTTAGGCTAAAACCTCATTTACTTATGGTACGGTTCACCCTTTATTATTCTAAATGCTCTATATATTTGTTCTAAAAGCATTACTCTAAACAGTTGATGAGGAAAGGTCATTTTAGAGAAACATAGCTTGTAATGACATCTATTTAAAACTTCCTGTGCAATACCTAGGGAACCACCAATAATAAAGGTTATATGACTGCTGCCTGATAAGGCACGGTCTTCTATAAAACCGGCAAGTTCATCAGATGAAATCATTTTTCCCTTTAAATCCAAGGCAACTACATACATATTATCTTTAATATGTTTTAAAATTGACTGGCCTTCCTTAAGCTTAATATTTTCTTCTTCCTTAGCTGAAGCATTTTCGGGAGTCTTTTCATCAGCAACTTCTACAATTTCAAGACTGCAATATTTGCTTAATCTTTTAGAATACTCATTTATTGCTTCTTTAAGATATTTTTCTTTTAGTTTACCTACAGTTATTATTGTTATATTCATTTTAATTCTCCTAATGAAGAAAGTCGGGATATCCCGACTTTCAAATTTATAAGTATTAATTTTTATTAAGCTTCTTTACCACAGCATTTTTTGTATTTCTTACCGCTTCCGCATGGGCAAGCATCGTTTCTGCCTACTTTATTGTTATTAACTATAACTTTAGATTCCTTCCACTGATTACGAATTTCTTTTCTCTTTTCAGGGGAGAATACAGCTTCCCATTGAGGAAGTGTATAAAGGTAATCAGCTTTAGCATCTAACATGTTGAAATATAGCTTATCAAAGTCTATAGCTAAATTTAACTCTGCATTAGCATCTATAGCATCTAAATCTAGAGGGTTAATTAAGCTATCATTTACTCCATCAATAAATCCCATAAAAAATATTGTAGAAGTATTAAAGTCATTAGCTAAATCTTCTAGTTTTCCACTAATTTCTTTTGTATGATTTGCAAGTATTTTGGTATATATATTTTTTTCAATAGCACCATATTCCTTCCAAAAAGCAGCTTCACCTTTTGTTTTAACATACTCTACAACCATATCTGTCCATTCTGTATATAAACTCATATCCATTCTCCTTTTGTAAAAAGTATAAAATTTTACAATAATATTATAATAAAAAAAGTTAAAGATTTCAATTAAAAGCAAGTTAGAAAAAAATATATTTATCTTTTTTCTAATTGTTCTACATCAGATTTTCCTATAGGTTTAGCAATATTAAAGTTGCCACCTAAGGTATCAACAGTTTTATTTTCTACCAATATCTTAATTTTATCAATTGAAGGTAACTGGGTAAGTGACCATATAAGACTTCTTAAGCAGGCTTCTTCAGCCACAGGAGACATAGTTAAAATAGCTTCTTTGCTTAAATTTACATATGCAATTCCGTCATTAATAGAGAAACTTAAAAGTCTTGTGTTTTTAGGTAAAATAGGGCTTAGGCTACTATTTACTGCAGGGCCCTTTATAAGTTCACGAACTATAATTTCACCAATCAGTTCATTTTCCTTAATAATTCGCTCTTCCTTAGTAATAGTTACTTTCTTATTATCTTTAGAGGAATTAAAGTACAAATTTAATTCTAAAGTATCGTTATCAGCTTCAGATAAGGTAAATTGCTGTACTTTTTGCTTATTTTCTGAGCTTAAAACATCTGTTTTTTCACAACCTGAAAAGGTAAAACTTAAAAATAGCATAAAAGAACACGATAAGATAATAGATTTTTTCATTAACTTCACCCCTTTTAAAACTCTATACATTTAGTGGGTGCACTTCTGTCAGCCATAAGCAAATCGATATCCTTATTTAATTTTAATTTGTTTTCTATAAGAATATTCTTTACAGTTTCGTAAGCTAGTTCAGGATAATTATTGGTTTTACTCAAGTGTCCAAGCATTATCCTTTTAAAGTTGCCATCCATTAAATTAATGATTGCTTTTCCACAATCATCATTAGAAAGATGACCTTCATTGCTTAATATTCTTCTTTTTAAAACATATGGGTAAGGACCAAACTTTAGCATTTCTACATCATGATTACTTTCAAGCAGTATGGCATCAGCACCTTTTAAAGCTTCTTCTACTTCCTTAGAAAAGTAACCTAAATCTGTAGCAAGGGAAAATTTTTTATTATTGCTACAGATAGAATATCCATGAGGAGAAACGGCATCATGAGATATTCTATAGCTTAAAATATCCATGTCTTTAATATTTACATGATTATTTTCAATAATTTTTATGTTCTTTTCCTTGATTTTCCCAATTGACTTACTCATGGCTTCCCAAGTAAGAGCGTCAGTATATATTGGAATATCATATTTTCTTGATAAAACTCCAACACCTTTAGTATGATCTGTATGCTCATGAGTAACAAATATAGCATCTATTTCGTTAGGGGACTGCCCTATAGTTGATAAAGCATTTTCAATACTTTTCCCAGGCAATCCTGCATCAATTAGTACTTTTGATTTTTCTGTAGAAACTAATATGCTATTTCCACTACTACCACTATATAAAGAACAAAAAAACATATATTAATTCACCTTGCCTTAGGAATAAGATACGCGCTTAATATCTGCACCTAGCTTATTAAATTTATTTTCTATATAAGGGTAACCTCTGTCAATATGCTCAATATTAATTACTTCAGTAATTCCTTCAGCAATTAAACCAGCTATTACCATAGCAGCTCCGGCCCTTAAATCTGTGGCTTCCACTTTTGCTCCTTTAAGTTTATCTACTCCAACTATAGTGGCAATTCTACCATCTACTTTTATGGATGCACCCATTTTTATCAGCTCATCAACATGTTTAAATCGGCTTTCCCAGATGCTTTCATTTATTATGCTTGTTCCCGTAGAAATACATAATAAAGTACTCATAGGTTGTTGAACATCTGTTGGAAATCCTGGGTAAGGTAATGTTTTGATATTAACTCCCTTTAGGTTTTTACTGGATATAACACGTACAGATTCACCATTTTCAATAACTTCTGCACCCATTTCTATAAGTTTGGCAGATATGGATTCTAAATGTTTAGGTATAACATTATTTACAGTAACATCTCCACCACAGGCAGCTGCAGCAATCATATAAGTTCCAGCTTCTATTTGATCTGGAATTACACTATAAGAACATCCTTTTAATTCCTCTACACCAGTTATTCTTATAATATCAGTTCCTGCGCCTTTTATATTTGCACCCATACTATTTAGAAAATTAGCTACATCTACGATGTGAGGTTCCTTAGCTACATTTTCTAGTGTAGTTATACCTTCTGCTAAAGTAGCAGCAAGCATGACATTAATAGTAGCTCCAACACTGACTACATCAAAGAAAATATTAGTTCCTATAAGTTTATCTGCTTCAGCAGTTACTACACCATCTTCAAGAGTAACTTTAGCACCAAGGGCCTCAAAACCTTTGATATGTTGATCTATAGGTCTTACACCTATAGGACATCCTCCTGGCATCTCAACTCTGGCTTTTTTAAATCTACCAAGTAAAGCACCTATAAGGTAATATGATGCTCTCATTTTTTTAACATCTTCACTATTAGCATTATAGCTATTTAAAGTTGTACTATCTATAACAGCAGAATTATCCTTTATGGATACCTTACAACCTAAGTTTTCTATAATTCGTTCTATACAATGAACATCTTCTATATTAGGAATATTATCAATATAACAAGTTCCTTTACTAGCGATTATTGCAGCAGGCAATATTGCTACTGCAGCATTTTTAGCACCACTAATATCAATGCTTCCATAAAGGGGTTTACCACCATTGATAACTAACTTTTCCATCCCCGCATCCATCCTTATCTATAAATTTTAATTTATATGTAAATTTACTGATGTAAATTGAAAAATTCATGACTATTTATTCATAACCCCTATTATATCATAAGTTCATATTATTTTAACATGAAATTTTAAAATATGTACAAGCATATTAAAAAAATAATTAAAAATCCAAAGGAATTATATAAAACCTTTGGATTTCTAGGAAATTATTATTCTTTTTGGAAGCTACCACAATCTGTACATTCTACAGTATTAGCTACAGATTCATGTTTTGATACTTTAATTTGATCAAGGGTACAGTAGTCATCATCCTTACAGTGAAATTTGCACTCATCAACTATACATGCTATACTATCATTATGATCGTGTCTCATAGTATAATCCCTCCTACATATTTTTCTATATTAATGCCAATAATATTTTTGATATAATTGACAAAGTTATTTTCCCACGAAGGATTTTTTATATGCATGTGTAATTAATATTATTAAAGTTTAATAAATACTATAACTGGGGGAAAAAAATGAAATATTATTTAGTTGCTTTATTTGATGAAGAATCACGAAAGTCAATGGAAGAAATGCAAAAAAAAATATCTAAAAAGTATAAGATATATCGTAGTACTCCTGCGATACATTTGACGCTAGAAGTTATAGATAATCCTAATTTAGAAAAGCTTATACCTATAATTCAAGATGTGCTAAAGCCATATAAGAGGTTTAAGGTTTCTGTAAATGGTGCTTTATGTTTTGATCCACCTTATAAATCTGTCAATTTAAAAATTGAAAATAAGGGATATGCAATAAGAATTAGTAGAAACCTAAATGAAACTCTTAAGTTATCTGGATTTAATGTTAGGGAAAATATAGATAAATGGGACTTACATGTATCATTAGCTAATACAAATTATGCTGCAAGGGAATGGAGTAATAAAGAATATAATGCAGCATGTGAAGTTACTAAGATGGAGAATATGAACAGAATGGCAACAGTTGATAGAATTGAACTGTGGAAGCCTATTAATAATAAAAAAGAGATGATTGTAAAATCATTTCCACTAAGAGAATATTAAAAAGTATTAGGTATTTTTATAGATAATAATTAAGGTAGAAAATTACCAATAGGTGATTCTCTACCTTAATTATTATCTTATGAAATTTCTTAGCAGTTTATTAAAAATCTAAAAGATTTTTCTTGTAATTAGAATACAGTTTCCTTAGCGTAGCAATTCTTTCATCTAATTCAAGTTGTAATTCAGATACTTTAGCATAATCTTTTTCATCTGCAGCATCTTTGATTCTTGTAAATAAGCTCTTAGTAGTATAAGTATCTTTCATTAAGTATCTTCTTAACTCATCAATAGCAATCCAATTAGATAAATCTAAATCTAATGCGTTGTCCATTGAATGAAGTTTCTTGTAGCTTCTTATTTCTTCACCATAGTTATTTATAAGCCTAGTAGTTATTTCTGTAATCCATCTATTAATAGTTATTAATTTAAAACTATTAATAATTTTATCACTTAATATATTTCCTTCTTTTAAAACAGCTAGTTTGTCAGGATGTTTCTCAAAAGCTGTCAAATTTTCATATACTGTTGCAGGAACCTTTCCAAAGAAATTTTCACGCTCTTCTTCAGTAAAGTCTTCAAATACATCTTCTTCACTTCTGTAAGCTCTATCTTTTTCTAAGTAATCAGCTTCTTCTCCAGGTTTTTTAGATAGTTCTTTTAATAAATCGTCTTGAGATTTATTATTTAAAACTGAATATTTAATTCCATCCAGCATAGCTAGATATAACGTAGAGATACATAAATAAGTATTAGTAAAAGGATTTGGAGCTCTTAGCTCAAATCTTGTTCCTAAAGGATTTTGTAAATCTCTTATTACACCTACTAGTATAGTTCGATTTCTAGAAGGAACTTCCACTGTATGTCCTATGGATGTGACAATACAAACAGGAGCTTCAAATCCAGGCTTCAATCTTCTAAAAGAATCATTAGTGGAAGTAACAAATGGATTTATTACCTCATAGTTTTTAAGCATTCCCATTAATGAAGAGTAACCAATACCACTTAGGAAGTGGTTTTTATCTGTAGCAAATAAGTTCACTCTTTTTCCATTCTTTAATTTAAGGGAAATACCTACATGAACATGTTTTCCGCTACCGGCAACTCCATCTACTGGTTTTGCAAGGAATGTTACATCTAAGCCATTGCGTCTAAATGTTTCCTTAACAACTATTCTAGCTAGTAGTTCATTATCAGCAGCTTGAAGCGGAGAAGAGTACTTCCAATCTATTTCGAGTTGTTCCATTATGTGAGTTAACTTACCACTATCATCTAACTTAGCTTTTACTCCACCAACTTCTTTATGACCCATTTCTGGCTCTAGACCATAGTATTCTAAGAGTAGTAAGGATTGTTCTAAAGCTGTTCTTACAGAACCTTTAGTTCTAGTCCAATACTGTTCATGAAGTACTTGAGACGTTGAGAGTTCTTCTGTTTCGGCTTTATCATTAGGGGTTTTAACCCAAAATTCAAGTTCTGTAGCAGAAGTTATTACTATATCTTCTATATCATCGAAGGTAATATTAAATTCGGAAAGCACATAAGGATGAGATTTAAGTAATTCCCTAAGAGAGGATTTAATGTGTTCAATTGAGCTTTTTAAAATATATCGTGAGTCTATTGGCTTATTTTCATGATATAAAAAGCAAGGTATTCTAAGCGTACCAACAGGATTATTTGTTTCAGAGTCTATATGTTCATAGTTATAGTCTACAAACCAATTAGTATCAAGATCTGCAATCATATCAACTTTTGCATTATTTAAAGTTGCTATTCCAGGAAAGAAAACAGAAGAACCATCTGTTTGCACTCCACCAGTTAAAAAGGTAGACATGTCCTCTAAAAAAAGTGGAACTGGAATTTTTTCATCAGTATCATTACCAGAAAGGTCTATTCCCACAAATGAAACAAATTTTATTTCAGTATGAGAACTTAGTATTGAGCGTAAATTTTCTTCTGAATGCATGGTAGGTGGTATTAAATACAGCAAGTCTTTTAACATAGTTGACCTCCTTAAAATAACTAATATTTATCTTTACATTATATTATAGGCTATATAAAAAATATATGCTTGATTGTACAACTTGCTATAATTTTTGTCAATGATTCTTATCAGTAATTTCTGAAATATGTGTTTTTAATAGATAATAAATAATGTATAATGATTAATAATGGAAATAAGAAATTAATATTATATAATTATTATAAAGGAAGGGAGTGGCTTGATTTTGGAAAATGATAAGATGATATTAATATATGGATTAAATGAACAAGAAAGTAATGCATTTAAAAAAATAGCATCTGAGTATAACTTGCCAAAACACAAGATTATTAAAAATGATATGGGTAAAATGACAATTAGGGATATATTGGATGGTTTGAATTTAGAAGTATTTAATGTAGATTTACCAGAAGAAAAGATAATTCTCTTTAATAATTTTACTGATGAACAGTTAAAATACACTATAAATCTTATAAGAGAAACATTTGATTTTTCACCTATATTAGCTGTAATTACTCCAACTTCTATAGAATGGACTTTTGAAAATTTACTTGAACACTTAATTGAAGAAAGAGAATGGTTTAAAAAGCAAAAAAATAAATAAATATGATTTTACGAGGTGATACTAATGAGCAGAATAGGAGAAAAGATAAAAAATATTAGAATAGAAAAGGGATTAACACAAAAGCAGTTAGGTAAAAAACTTGGAGTAGCTGAGGGATTTATCAATGAAGTTGAAAGTGGAAGAAAGGTTATAAATCAATCTCTTATAGATAGGATAGGAAAGGTCTTAGGAAAGGACTTAAATGATATAACTATGTCCTTTGAAGAAGAAGTATATAAAGAGGAAAAACAAACTAAGTTTGAATATCAACCTAAAAAGGAAAAGATAAATGATGTATGGAATGAAGCATTTGGGTCTGTAATTAAAAATATACCAATATACTCATATGAGTTAAACAAAATGCTAGGACATAAAAAAATGCCCCTAATAGAAAATAAAATAGAAGGTTTTGCGCAGGATAAGGTAGTATTTTTGCAAATGCAAGATGATGAAATGATGGGATTTAGAATTGCTAAAGGGGATATAGCATTTGCAAATCTAACTAATGAAGTTCAAAATAACTCTATATGTCTTGTGGAGTATGGGAATGAAAGAAAAATAAGACAAATAAAAATTTTAGATAGTAATAAAGTTCTGCTTATAAGTAATGCAGGAAGTGTAAGAACAGAAACTATAGAAAAGAAAAGTTTAAAGATAATAGCAAAGTTAAATAAATTAGAAATAACTCTTTAAAATAAAAGTTAAATAAATGGCAACAAATTAAGTGTTACTTCATATTTATAATAATGAATAAATGATATAGGAGTAATATTATGGCCATAGGCAGGCTAAAAGTTCAAGTTTTTAGAGGGAATTCACTTACACCTGTAGATAATGCAAGGGTAACTATACTTCCTAGTAACGGGCAGCTTACAAGAGAAGCTCCCAAAGTACTTAGAAGTAATTCTTCAGGTATTACAGGAGAGTTAGAGCTTACAGCTCCGCCACTAGAATATTCACAGATACCTACAGATAACCTTCCATATAGTTTATATGATATTAGGATTGAGGCAGATGGATTTGTGCCTCAATTCATAGAGGGGTGTCAGGTGTTTCCGGATGTGGTTGCACTTCAACAAAGTAATCTTATTCCTCAGGCTACAAGGCAAGTTCAAGCGGAGCAAACAATAATTATTGAACCAAATACATTAGTTGGAAACTTTTTGCCTAAGATACCGGAGGATCCCAATAAGCCAGATCCACCTCCACCTACAGGACTTGTAGTTTTACCTGAACCTGTAGTTCCTGAATTTATAGTAGTTCATGCTGGAAGACCTGATGATAATTCAGCACCTAATTATACTGTGAGATATAGGGACTACATTAAAAATGTGGCATCTTGTGAGATATTTTCCACATGGCCACAAAATACAATTAGGGCAAATGCTATGTGTATAATATCTTTTACATTAAACAGAATATACACAGAATGGTATAGAGGAAAAGGAAAAGATTTTGATATTACAAGTTCCACTGCTTTTGATCATGCCTTTAGTTATGGTAGAAATATATATGATACGATAAGTGTTATTGTAGATGAGTTGTTTGCAACTTATATGAAAAGACCTGATAGGAAGCAGCCATTACTTGCTCAGTATTGTGATGGTGTGCAGGTACAATGTCCAGGATGGCTTACACAATGGGGCAGTAAATTTCTAGGTGATCAGGGAAGAACACCATATGAGATATTAACCAATTTTTATGGTAGTGACTTATCTTTAACTCGTGCAAAAGAGGTGGAGGGTATTCCCAAGTCTTATCCTGGAACACCTCTACGTCAAGGTAGTAGAGGAACTGATGTTAGAACAATACAAACTTATTTAAATAGAATAGCACAAAATTATCCTGCTATTCCAAAGGTAAGAGTAGATGGAGTATTTGGGGCAGAGACCACAAGGTCTGTAACTGTATTCCAACAAATATTTAATTTACCTCAAAATGGAGTAGTAGATTATGCTACTTGGTATAGTATATCAAATATATATGTAGCAGTTACACAAATAGCAGAATTAAGGGGCATAGAAGTTAGTGAGTTTAAAAATGGAATTTTTGTGCCTCCAGCATATGGCATACAAACTAAAAATTTTATACCAACTGCAATGTATCCAGAAGAATGTTAAAAAAATTTCCCGGAAAATTTTCCGGGAGATTTTTTAATATAGTTTAGTTAAATCTATATTTTTATAATATGTGTTTAGAATAGATTTAAAATCCTTTCCACTCTTAGATAGCGCCATAGCTCCATATTGACTCATACCAACCCCATGACCATACCCACCACCATATATTATAAAAGTATCATTAACTTTATCAATAGAAAAGAACGAGGATGGTAGAAAGTTATTATTTATCAAAGGTTCACCTTTATGCCTTATAATAGGTATAATTTCATCAGTGTAATCTTTATTAAGCCTTATGGCACTTCTAATATTATAGTCATTTTGTACATTTACTGTTGCATTAGAAAATATAAAGCTTATTTCTATTATATTTCCATATTTACTACGCTTAGTTACTTTAATATCTTTTAATTCTTTAAGTTCTGGAAAGCCTTTAGATGAATTGTTGGACTCTACACTCACGTAATCCTTTCTATTCTCAAATAAGTATTTAAGTGATTTTATAAGTGATTTTTCAAGAGGAGTTTTTTTAATTTCTACATTCCATCTAAAATAAGGTGATTCTAAATCTATCGCATCATATTTTGTACTCTTAAAAAACTGTAGCCATTCTGCTTCGTTTATTGGTGATTTGTTAACATTATTAATATAATATCCTGTAAAATAATAATCTTTATTTTCAGAAGCTCCATATTCTTTGAACCATACATCATCATACAAAGTTCCGAGGCCAGGGGAAGTTGAGTAGTATTTAGCATCTATAGGTTGATCTTTGTTTGTCATAATTAGTCCCTTAGTTAAATTAACAGCTTCAGTTGCCATGGAATTAGTAGGGGTATTGTTATAAACTTGACTTTGAGTACTATCATCTACATAAAACCCAAGTTCTGCAAATCTACATTGCAGCATATCAGACAATGCATAAGTTCTTGCAGCTATAGCTTGGCACTTTAAGGATTCTAAACCTCCAATGGTTGGCATTTCAGAGGGAACAACCTTAACTAGATAATTTTCTAAGGAAATTTCATTAATTATAAGCAACTTATTGTCCTTTTCAGAAGTTATTTCAAGAATTCCACTATAGGAAGGAATAAAATCAGGGGAACCTCTTCTTATAGAATTAATCCTTAAGTTTTCGCCTTTTAAATAAAGTCTTTCTTTAAATTTCAATTCTTTATCATTTAACAACACTGTATTTGGAGTAATAGTAATTTTACTATTCTTGGATATATCTAGTTTTAAGTTTTCTCTTAAGCTATAGAGTAGAGCAGAAGACAAACATTCTATTTCAATATTTGGATGATAAATGGATGAAAACTTTGTAGTGGATATTCCAATTCTCATATTAGTATAATCCTCTGGGGTGATGATAATAGTTTTTAATTTGCCTTTACTATCAAGATACATATTTAAATTATTTTTCCCCACTAATATCTTTTCACTGTCAGAAGGTATAAGTACATTACCATCATAAAAATAATATTGAGATTTAGATGCAAGGGTTATGGGCCCTTGCTTTTCAAGATCATAGGTATTAATATTTTTTTTCATTATGCGATCCTTTAAAGGAAATTCTTCTTTAAGTGAAAATATACCTATAAGGTTATATTTATAGCTTAAGACTGTCCCCAAACCATAAGTCTTTGATAGTTTAACTTTATGAGGCCTATTATTTATGTATACTTTTGTATAGTCATTATATTTCCCAGCTACTACTGCATGGGTAACTTTCCTTGGGAAAAGTAATATAAAAGTCAGTATGACTAAAAATGGTATTAGTAAGTTCTTGATTTTAAACAAATTTCCACCTCTCAAAGCAAATTCTATATTTTATGAATATTACAATTTTATATTAATTATAACCTATTATTTTTTGTAAAAACATAGATGATAAGTTATAATTTATATAAAAGTGTTTATTAGGGGGAAGGTAAATGAAGGGGACGGTAGTTGCTACATGGTTAAGAACTTGCAGAAGTCTTTATAAAGATGAGGTAGTAAATAAAGCTATGGAAGCAGTGGGATGGAACAGAAGTAAAATATTTTCTCCAGTAGAAACTGTAGAGGATATTAAAGTAAAAAAAGTAATAGAATATATAGCTAATGAAAATAATATAAGTGAAAAGGATTTATGGAAAAATATAGGGATAGATAACATTACTGCATTTCATAAGGATTTTCCAGCATTTTTCGAACATGAAAATTTATATTCGTTTTTCAAGTCAATGTTTGATGTGCATGTAGTAATGACCAAGAAGTTTCCAGGGGCAAAGCCGCCTTTGGTTACTATAGAACCTATTTCAAATAATGAAGCTATATTTTACTATAAATCTGATAGAGGAATGTTTGATTATTTCTTAGGACTTACAGAAGGAAGTATAAGATTTTTCAAGGAAAATATAAGAATACAGGAAGTTGAAAGAAATAAAAATTCTCTAAAACTAAAATTAACTTTTGAGAATGATATATATTATAAGAGAGTGTATAGATTTAATAAAATTATGTCCTTGGGGTTTATAAAGGATATGGGGGTAAAGGTAGGAATAATTACTTTTATAACATCTTTAATAAGCACACTAGGGTTTATTGGAGTAAATAATATTTTTAAAGCATTGTCCATACCAGTTATAAATGGAGTACTTTCCTATATAACTTGCAGTATGTTAATGGCACCGAAGAAGGCAATAGAAGAAGAAATTCAAAAGATAGTAAATAATAAATACATAGAAGACGGAGATATTGTGACTGGAGATAGTTTCGAAGATGTATTTACACTTTTAAAACAATATAAAAGAAATATAAAAGCTGATTTTGTTGGATTTAAAGGTGTTACAGATGAAATGGATACATTTGCAGATAGAATAAATAATATTAGTAGTTCTATGAATCAAACATCAGAAGAAATATCTGGAGTTGTAGAGCAAGTGGCAGAAAGTGCTGTAAATCAAGCTGAAAACACTGAACATGCTGTAGCGGTTTTAAATGATAATATACAAAATTTAAAGAAAATAGTAAACAGTGAAAATAGTAATAAGTTAGAGCTTGAAAGGGCAATTAATAAAATTAATACTAGCTATGAATATGTAGTAAATAGCAGCCAAAATATTATGTTAAATCTTGAAAAGTTTCAGCAGGTTAGGAATAAAGGAATAGAACTTCAACATAAGGCTAAGGATATAACAAATATTGTATGTATGGTGTCTGAAATATCTGAACAAACTAACTTATTAGCTTTAAATGCTTCTATAGAGGCAGCAAGGGCAGGGGAGCAGGGGAGAGGTTTTGCAGTAGTTGCAGAAGAGGTAAGGAAGCTTGCGGAAGAAACTAAAAAGGCTGTACAAGAGATTAATGTTAACCTAATTAGTTTTGCAGAACAAACAAAAATACTTTCTGAAGAAATAGATACACAATATGTAATATTAGAAGTAGAGACTAAAAATTTAGAAAATGTGAAGGATATAAGTTACGAAGCAACTAATTCAGTTAAAACTGTATCATCTTCTATGATAGAAACTATTAATGAATTAAATAATGAAGCTAATTTAATTTCAAGTGTATTTGAAAATATAGAGTCTTTAGCTGCTATTGCAGAGGAAAATTCGGCATCATCTGAAGAAGTAAGTGCTAATGTTTCTAGTTATACTAATGAATTAAAGAAACTTATCGCTAATATTCAAGAATTCAAGAAAGTTACAGAAGGCTTTAAAGGAGAACTTGCTAAATATATAATATAATAATGAATGGGAGGTGAAGGCTGCTTTTACAGTAAATAGATTTTATTTACAGCAGCTTTCCTATGGAGCATCTTTATAATGTAATCCTTTGTAAATGGAAGGAAATATCGAAACGAGCAGTATTTAGTTTAATAATTCCAATTATAAGCGTGATATATCCTATTCTAAATACACCAAGTGTAAGATCAGTTGTTATGCATACATTTATAGATGATCTCATTCCTTTTAATGCTTTTTTTGTAGTGCCATATATGCTGTGGTATGCCTATGTAACGTGGTTCCTGTTATATCTTTGTATAATAGATAAGGATAATTATTTCAAACTCTTATCATGCTTAGCAATAGGAATGCTTATAAGCTATGGAGTGTTTTATTTCTATCCATCCCATGTGCCAAGGCCCATAATAATAAAAATAGATGTTTTCTCACAGATGGTGGCATTTATATACCAAAGAGATAATCCTTACAACTGTTTTCCAAGTATCCATGTTTTAAATTCATTGTTAGTTGCTATGTATGTAAATTCAAGCGACAAAGTAAGTATAACAGTAAAAATAACTTGTAGTGTGCTGGCAACGCTAATAATTATGTCTACTTTGTTTATAAAGCAGCACTATTTTGTAGATGCAATAGGAGCTATATTTTTGGGATGTATATTATTTAAATTGATGAACATTGTAACGACTAAGCAGATAAAAAATACAAGAAACCTGTAGATAATATTATCTACAGGTTTTTAGACGCCTCTCATATCAAATTTAGGAACAAAGCTTTCTTTTACTGTACCCTCTTCTTGTATAAATCCTTGAGTAATTCCTATAGAAATACAATAATCTACGAATGATTCATATATTTTAGGATTTACAGGCTTGTTTATTTCAGGATAATCTTTGGCTTTATTTAAAGGAGTATATTGATTCATTATGCTAACATATACTAAATCCTTAAATTTATTATAAATGTAATCTATTATTTTCTTTGAGTCAAATAAAAGTCCCGGCAGCATCATATGCCGTATTATAACACCTTTTCTTATTATCCCATTTTCATAAAACTCACATTTACCAGTTTGGTTTACCATTTCTTCAATGGCTAGTGAAGCATATTTAAAGTAATTAGGAGCATTAGAGTATTTTATGGCGAACTTATCATTATAATACTTTAAGTCAGGCAGATATATATCAATGTATCCCTTCAAGGATTTTATGGTTTCTAAGCTCTCATAGGAACTAGTATTGTATATTATAGGTAAACAAAGACCGTTAGCTTTAGCTATATCAAGAGCTTCTATTATTTGTGGAACATAATGAGTAGGAGTCACAAGATTTATATTATGAGCACCTCTTTCTTGCTGCTCTAAGAAAATTTCACTAAGTCTTTTTATAGATATTTCTTTTCCTACGTGGTTTTCACTAATTGAATGATTTTGACAAAATACACAGGATAAGTTGCACTCTGAAAAAAATACTGTACCAGACCCACTTGTTCCAGAAATACAAGGTTCTTCAAAGTGATGTAAAGATACTCGTGCTACCTTAGGATTTATACTTGCCATGCAAAATCCTTTTTCATTATTTAACCTATTTACATTGCAATTTCTTGGGCATAGTTTACACTCAGAAAGTATACTTATCAAATCAAACACCTCATTAGTTATAATTATAAATCATAATTATACAACATATAGTATTATTTTAAAACATCCGTTTATTTTTAAAATAAAATATAAAGCATTGAACTATGAATATTATTCCCACAACTCCAAAGGCAGGATATAGAAAAGTTATAAGTTTTACAAAACCTATTTGAGAAATTAAAATGGCTAAAGTTAGGATAATAAAACATCCATTTTTATAAGGAATTTTAAATTTTTGCTCTAGATTTTTGCTTACACTAAATACATCGGAAACTTCAGTAGAAAACATTTCAAGCCAAATAATAGCTAAAAGTGCTACTTGAATTGCGCCTCCAAATCTATTTGAAACATATAATAGTGGAATTTCATAGTTAAATATATAAGGAATATTTAAAATTAACAAGAGATTTATTATTAATGACAGTATAGTCAGCCCTAAAGCACCAATTACAATTCCTGTATAAGTAATTTTAAAGTTGTTTATTTCCCGGCTTAAAGGTACCATTACGCCACTAGATGATAATATGTTAAAGCTGCCATAAAGAAGGCAGGAAAGTAGCCAAGGAGACTTAAAAGGTTTAATACTCTTTATATAGGAAATACTCATGTTATCGTAAAAGAAAAGATATAGTATAAATACTGTTATTATTACTAAAAATAACGAAGGAACTATAATTGAGTTTACCTCTATAAGACCTTTGGTATCACGAAGAAGAAAAATAACTGCTAAAAAGGCCATAATAATAAGTCCAACCCATTTTGAAACATTAAAGTATTGATGTATTAAGGCACCACTTCCTGCAAGAATAATTGAAGCACTGCTAAGTAAAAATAGTGTAGTAAATATATGAGTGGCTTTCCCAAGTAAACCTGGACTTATAAGCATTATCAAGTCGTTATAAGATTTTAAATTATACTTTTGAGATAAATTTACTATTATATAATAAGTGAATATATATAACATACAGCATATGCATATGCCTATAAAGCTTTTATACCCATAAGTTGAGAAAAATTGTTTAATTTCTTGGCCAGAAGCCAGGCCAGCTCCCACAATAGTGCCTATAAAAACTGCAGAAATTTGTAAAGTGGTAATAATTTTTTTAATCATATCTTCTCCTTTTATTAAATACTTTTCCATATATGTATATATATAATTTGAAAAAAAATGATTTTTCAACTAAAAATTTATTTTTGTGAAAGACTATATTAAAAGAGGAGGGAGGAATTCTCGTGAAAATAAAAAAGTGTATCAGCCTAATTTTAAGCTTATTAGTTACCGTATCTTTATGTGGCTGTGGGCTTATGTCTTCTAAGAATAAGCAAAGTGAAGAACCTGCCAAGGAATTTGATATAAAAGCAGCAGAAAGCATTGCGGAAAATTACATAAAGTATTTAATGCAAGAGGATTATGAAAAGGCCAACAAGTTTTATTCAAAAAAGTTATCTAAGACAACTAAAAGCACAGAAAAGCAACCATTGAAAATAAAAGGATATAGTATGCAGGAAGTTAATGAGGTAGGTAATTCAGGAATTTTTAAAATTAAAGTCATTCGATCTAATGAAACTGAACCATATGCATCCTTAGATGAATATTCTATCAAAATAATACAAGAAGAGAAGGAATATAAAATAGAAGATATACAAAGTACTTCAGAAAAGGAAGCTAGAGCAGATAAAAGCCAAATAAGATTAAAAAGTAAAAGTAATGTAGAGTCAAATTTAATTATAGACACAGCAGGGCTGCCCAATTACGCATTCTCAAAGGATGACAAGGCAAGAACTCACAAGATACTAGTGCCTAAAGATAATTATGGCTCCATGTCATTTAGCTTTCATGGATATGATATAGCAGTAACGACATATAATGATAGATATTCTTTCGCTGGACTTATAAGAGTAGATGAAAGTATGCCAACACAGGGAGGAAAAAATGAAGGAGGACAGGGAGGTCAAGGAGGTCAGGGCCAAGGCCAAGGAGGTGCAGATGGAAGCGGTTTAAGGGAAAAGCCTATAGGAAAGGAAATTACAGCTCTTGATATACTGGAAAATGCTAAAATAAACTTTTTAACTTTTTCATCAGATGAGAAATATATACTTATGCAATATACTAAGAAGGGTGGAGGAAAATGCATAAGATTATACGCAAGTGAAGGTGGAGATTTAATACCTTATGAATTTGAGCAAAACTACCCCATAGATAAAGTCGATATAGTATATTCTTCTTTTAGTGAGGAAGTGTTAAATTATGAGGTTATTCCACGTACAAATTCTGATAAAACTATAGGCAAATATATAGGAAGATGGCAATTAGATTTAAAGGAATTTAAGCCTTCAAAGATGTAGAGTTAATTGAAAGGATGGTACTCATAAATTATAATGTTTATGAGTACCTTATTACTTGAAAAACAAGAGGTGTATATATGATAGGTTTTGGAGATAAAAGATACAATAGTTTAAATTACTTTCTTAGAAATAAGTTTGGAGGTAAAATATTTAAAATATCATTAGATGCAGGATTCTCATGCCCTAACAGGGATGGAACCATCAGCAGTGGGGGATGTGTATTTTGCAGTGCCAGAGGTTCTGGAGATTTTGCAGGGGATAGAAAATTTTCTATATCTGATCAATTTGAAGATAGAAAAGAAATGATGAAAAACAAATGGAAGGAAGGTAAGTATATAGCATATTTTCAGGCATATACTAACACATACGCTCCTATAGAGGAGTTAAGGGAGAAATACAATCAAGCATTAATAGAAGATGGAGTGATAGGACTTGCTATAGCTACTAGACCTGATTGTTTAAGTGAAGAAGTTTTAGATTTATTAAGTGAAATCAATAAAAATACGTACTTATGGGTAGAACTAGGATTACAAACAATTCACGAAAAAACAGAAAAAATAATTAATAGAGGGTATTCTTTGGAAGTATTTGAAAAAGCTTTAAATGAACTTAGAAAAAGAAATATAGATGTAGTAACACATGTAATATTTGGACTTCCAGAGGAGAAAAAAGAAGATATGCTTGAAACTGTGAGATATCTATCACATCAAGATATTCAAGGAATAAAGTTCCACCTTCTTCATTTAATGAAAGACACTCCTATGGTAAAGTTATATGAAGAAGGAAGGTTAAAATTTTTAGAACAAGAGGAGTATATAGATATAATATGTGAAGCAATTGCAATGCTTCCAGAAGATATTGTCATACATAGGCTTACAGGAGATTCTCCTCGAAGTCTTCTCATAGGCCCACAGTGGAGTTTAAAAAAGTGGGAGATATTAAATAGTATAGACAAAAACCTTCAGGAAAGAAATTTATATCAGGGATTGTATTATAATACAAAAAATCACTGATAATTTTGTAATTTATGTAAATTGAGTTAATATTGCCTAGGTGGTAAAATATTATATATTAAAAGTTATTAGGAGGGAATTATATGTCTAGTTTATCATTAAAACATATGTATAAAGTTTACCCAGGCAATGTTACAGCAGTAAGGGATTTTAACTTAGATATAAATGATAAGGAATTTATAGTATTTGTAGGACCTTCAGGATGTGGTAAGTCTACAACTTTAAGAATGGTTGCAGGACTGGAAGAAATAAGTGAGGGAGAATTATATATAGAGGATAAACTTGTAAATGACACAGCTCCTAAGGATAGAGATATAGCAATGGTATTTCAAAATTATGCACTTTACCCACATATGACTGTATATGATAATATGGCATTTGGCCTTAAGCTTAGAAAGGTTCCTAAAAGCGAGATAGATGAAAAGGTTAAAGAAGCAGCGAGAATACTTGATATTGAGCATCTTTTAAGTAGAAAACCGAAGGCATTATCAGGTGGGCAAAGACAAAGGGTTGCTATGGGAAGGGCAATAGTCAGAAATCCCAAAGTATTTTTAATGGACGAGCCTTTATCTAACTTAGATGCAAAACTTAGAGTTCAAATGAGAACAGAAATAGCAAAGCTGCATAAAAAGTTACAGACTACTTTTATATATGTAACTCATGATCAAACAGAAGCCATGACTTTAGGTACGCGAATAGTGGTAATGAAGGATGGTATAATACAGCAAGTGGATAATCCTCAAAACATATATGAGCATCCAGTGAATATGTTTGTAGCAGGATTTATAGGAAGTCCCCAAATGAATTTTATAGATTCTAAGATTGAGGAAATTGAAGGCAAAGCTTATGTAGTATTTGGGCAAGATAAAGTACTATTGCCACAGGATAAAGCTAAAATAATAAAAGATAGGGCATATATAGGCAAAGAAGTGGTTATGGGTATAAGACCAGAACATTTAAGTGATAAAGAAGAACTAATTAAAACTTACCCAGGTTCAGTGTTTTCTGCTGATGTAGAAGTAACAGAACTCATGGGTGCTGAAACTTATTTATATTTAAGTAAGGAAAATCATAGTTTTACTGCAAGAGTAAATGGTTCATCAAAATCAAAATCAGGAGATAAAGTAACCATTGCTTTATTGCCTCAAAATATACACTTGTTTGATAAAGAAAGTGAGTTAACCATATTTTAGGGGGAGTTAAAGGTGCATAATATAGATAGTTTTTTAGTGGAGCTTTCTAATGGGTCAAATATTAAATTTAATTTTTACTGTAAGACAATGGGGATATCTTTTATTGGCATTACTAATAAAACACGTCTGATGAGCATGGATTTAAATTTATCTGATAGTAGGGCCGTATTAGAGCTAGACGAGAAAAACTACATGTATGCACCTTTACTTAAATTTACAATAGAATATAACTTAAGGGAAGTTAGTAATAAAAGAGAAAATTTATTAAGGGAAATTTTGGTTGGAAATGATATTCGAGAAGAAGATGCAAAAAAAGTCATTCCATATATATTTAATAATAGTTCGCTGTTAGTATTTGATGTAATAGATAAGTATAAAGAAATCTTAGCAATTATAAAAGAAACATATAATAGTGAAGATGTAATTCCCATATACCACGAAGGCAATGTTATAATTTTGGGAAATTTCGAAGACGTTATGGAGCATGCAGAAAGTATAAGGAATTCCATTATGATGGAATTATATTGTGATTGTGCGGTAAGTGTTGGGATAAATATAAGAAGTATCCTTTCTTTAAAGAGGGCTTATAGTAATGGAAAAAAAACGTTATACCTAAAAAAGAAATTTCAAGTTCCGGAAGGTGTATTGTTTAGTGATAAATTATTTTTCGAGGAGATAGTTGATGCTATTTCAATAAATATGAAGAATGAAATAAAAGAAATGTTTAAAAATAAGTTTGATAACTTAGATAAAGAAATAATTGTTACTATAGAAGAGTTTATAAACTGTGGTTTGAATATAAGCGATACTGCAAAAAATCTTTATATACATAGAAATACTCTAATATATAGGCTAGATAAAATATATAAGGATACAAACTTTGATTTGAGAAATTTTAAGGATGCAATAGTTTTTTATGTAGTATTCCTACTTTGGAAAGAAAGAGTTTAGATAGAGGTGTTAAAATGAAAGTGGACTTAATAATATCGGCAGATGATATAAAAAAAGAGAAAGTTATTGATAAATCCGTAGTGGTGATAGATATGCTAAGAGCTACTTCGGTTATAGTAACAGCAATAAATAATGGATGTAATAAGGTTATTCCAGTGGTTTCTATAGAAGAAGCATTAAACATAGTAAATAAGGCTAAAGAAAAACATATACTGGGTGGAGAGAGAAAGGCCTTGAAGATAGAAGGATTTGATTGTTCTAACTCTCCGCTAGAATATACATGCGAGATGGTTAAAGATAAAGTGATAGTAATAACTACTAGTAATGGAACCAGAGCAATTAAAGGAAGTGAGGGAGCAAGGAATATATTGATAGGAGCTTTAATAAATGCTAAGGCTGTAGCGGAAAAGCTCGGAGAATTCAATAATGATATAGTGTTGGTAAATGCAGGAACTTATGGGGAGTTTTCTATAGATGATTTTTTATGCAGCGGTTACATAATAGAATGCCTAGTTAAGGATTTAGATGTAGAGTTAACTGATATAGCTAAAACAGCTCATTATTTATATAAGGAAAACCCGAACTTAGAGTTCATAGAAAATGCCAGTCACTTTAAGAGGATAAAAGAGCTTAACTTAGAAGAGGATTTAATATACTGTTGCAAAAAAGATATAATAGACATAGTTCCCGAATATGTAGATGGGCTAATAATATAAAAATGCGGACATTTTTATAGGTGTTGGGCTAAAGGCATTAGGATTTTAATGAACCTTGCTGTGCAAGGTTTTCATATATCCTATACCCTTACACCCAACTACTAGAGACTGATACTTATACTACTTGGAATATATAAAATTTAAGATAATAGGATTCATCCGAATTCCATAATATAGGGTGGTCAGAAGACTGAGTTCTAAATTCTACTTGGCGTAAAGTTCTTCTTGCATCCTTTGCAGCATCTGCTATGGTTTCCTTAAATAACTCTGGATTCATAAAATGAGAGCAGGAACAAGTCATAAAGAAACCACCGGGTTTAACCATTTTTATTCCTCTCAAGTTAATTTCTTTATATCCTCTTACTGCACCATCTATAGTGGAGCGGGATTTTGTAAAGGCAGGAGGATCTAATATAACTACATCATATTTTCTTCCTTCTTTTGCCCATTTATTTAAAACATCAAAAGCATTATGACATTCAAACTTTACAATATCTGAAAGACCATTAAGTTCTGCATTTTTAGTGGCATCCTTTATAGCTAGTTCTGATATGTCCAAGCCAAGTACGCTTTTAGCCCCAGCGATGCCGGCATTAAGCGCAAAGGAACCTGTATGAGTAAAACAATCTAATACATCTGCACCATTACAAAGTTTATGTATTGCATTTCTATTTTCCTTTTGATCAAGGAAAAATCCTGTCTTTTGACCATTTTCCAAGTCAACGTGATATTTAACTCCATTTTCTGTTATTATCACATTAGTGTCAAAAGGTTCTGTAAGAAATCCCTTTGTTTGTTCCATTCCTTCTAATTCACGGACTCTAACGTCACTTCTTTCGTATATTCCCTTTGCACCATATTCTTCTTTCAATATGTTCACTACTATATCTTTATATTTATCTATACCTAAGGCAAGTGATTGTATCACATAATAATCTTCATATTTATCTATTATAAGTCCTGGTAAAAAGTCTGCTTCACCAAATACAAATCTGCAACTAGAAGTATCTATTACTTTTTTTCTATATTCCCATGCATTTTTTAACCTTTTTCTAAAGAAATCTTCATCTATTTCCTCATTGATATCTCTAGTCATTATACGGATAGCGATTTTTGATGCATCATTTATATAGCCCTTGCCTATAAATTCATTTCTAAAATTATAAACTTCTATAATATCACCATTTACGTATTCTCCATCATAGCCTTCAATTTCATTAGAATATATCCAAGGATGACCTGCCTCAGATTTTCTTCCGCGACCTTTATATAAATAAAACTTACTTGCCATTAAAAAACCTCCTCGATATTTAATACTTTTGTAGTATACCATAATGAATAATACAATAATAGAACTACCCTATAAAAATTATAGAGTAGTTATATCAGGTATAGTGTCTAGGTTATCTTCTGTGATCCAGCATATGGACGATTCTAAAATCCATCCCTTATTATTAATTCTTTCCTCTTGAGGGAAAAAGACTTCAAGCCAAAGGATATCATGTATTTCTCCCATGTCTATCACATTTATTATAGTTTCGGGATTTAAAGTGAAGAGTACAGGGGAGTCATTTAAAGGTGATAGATGAATATAAGTAAAACTCATAATTTTTACTTTAGAGTAAATAGGTGTCCGGTATTTTATTACTATAGTATTTAAGGCTTTATCTTCTGCATTGCAGGATTCTTTAAGCTCTTCATATTGCTTCTTAAGTACCATTATCTGCCTTTTTTGAATATAAACTTTATTATTAAAGTAATAGGAAATATAAAGTGATAGACATAGAAGAATTATAAATAGAAAGGCAAACATATGGGCCTCCATATAATTATTTATAATTATATTTTATTCATGTAAGTTTTTTATATACAAAAAACTCGTGACTTTGCACGAGTTTTTATTAAACAGCTTCAATCAAGTCGTCATATTTATATATATATAAGTCTGCTAAAGACATTAAGTCTTCCTTTTGAGGCTCAGCATATAAATCATGAACTGCGACTACTTTCATCCCTGCAGCTTTAGCACCTATTACTGCAGGAAGTATATCTTCGAATACAATACAGTTATCAGGAGATACTTCAAGTCGTTCTGCACAAAGCAGGTATACATCTGGGAAATTCTTGCCCCTTGAAACTTCCCCAGTAGTGGTGATGCAGTCAAAGTAGTCATATATGCCTGTGCTTTTCAAGGCAGCCTGTAGTAACATATCACAATTGCTTGTAGCTAGACCAATCTTAATATTATTAGATTTAAGCAGTGCCAAGAATTCCTTAGCTCCAGGTTTAAGAGTTACATCATTGATGTATTGATTTAGGGCCATATTATTCCATTCATCTGTTATTTCTTCTATGGAAGATTCAAGAGAAAATCTGTCTTTAAAATACTGTGCAGTTTGACTAAAACTTAAGTGCTCTATATTTTCTTTTAAATCTGAAGGAATGGTTATATTATGTTTTTTTAGGTATTCTACATCTATATTATTCCATATCCACATGGAATCAATTAAAGTACCATCCATATCAAATATAGCGGCCTTAATATCCTTAAACATTTATTTCATCCTCTCTACAATAGTTTTATAGTAATCCTATTATAGCATGAAGTAATGAAATATATCATTTAAAATTCACGTTCAAATATTCTTATCTTAACGTTATCTTTAAAATCCTCTATTGAGTTTATATCTATTTTCTGAAGAAGTGCACCCATGCACTCACTATCTATAGCTACTTTAATTTCTGATTTATCTGCAAAACTATTTACTAGTTCTCTACCTTGTTCATGGGGAAGTAATGCTTTAGGTCCGCCAACACATCCTCCGATACAGCCCATTCCTTCAATAAAATTAGCTGTAAACTCTCCATCCTTTAATTTATTAAGCAATTCTTTACATTCACGTACTCCATTGCCTTGAACAGTTTTTAAGTATTTATATTTTTCGGGAAATAGTCTCTCTATGGCCTCGCCTACAGCCAAAGAGACTCCTCCTGTACGTGCATATAACCTACCTCCACGAGAAGCATACTCAGAGCATTCGTCTTCCTGTAGCTCATCAGGGTCTATACCTAGTGCATCAAATATATCTTTTACTTCTGCAAAGGTAAGTACGAAATCAATGGCACCTTCTATATCCTTTTCACGTGCTTCTGCTTTTTTTGCTATACAAGGTCCTACAAATACTACTTTACAATCTGGATTTAATGCTTTTAAAATTCTACCAGATGCAATCATAGGAGATACAGATGGAGATACATGTTTAACCAAGTCAGCATAGACTTTTCTAAGCATTCCTACCCACATAGGGCAGCAACAGGAAGTAATCATAAAATCTTTTTCGTCTTGTACAAAATGGTCATATTCCACAGCTTCTTTTAATGTAAGCATATCTGCAAAAAATGCAGTTTCAATCATATCTGAGAAGCCCATTTTCTTAAAAGCTGTTCTTAATTTATGTATTGTTACGCCTTCACCAAATTGTCCTACAATAGCAGGGGCAACACTAACAATTACTGGAGCGCCACTCTTTAGTAAGCTAATTAAAGGAATAAACTCAGAGTTATCTAATATAGTTCCTTCAGGACAACTGTCTATGCACATACCGCAATCCAAGCATAATTCATCATTTATGTATATTTTCTTGTTTGTAGGATCTGAAAGAATAGCACTAATGGGACAGGCTTGATGACAGAGACAATCTTCTGGATTTTTACAGTCATCTATACAGTCTTCTATTTTAAATACCACTCTTTGAGAAGGGGAATAGTTTTCTATAGCCTTTGTAAGATTATCTATATAATTATCATCAAATTTTACTTCTACACCGCACAATGAAGATATGACTCTACCTAATTTATCCTTATTAACTTCTGGATCAGAAAATAAACTATTAATTTCAATTTTTAAATTACCGTCGTAGTGAGCTTTTACTAGTTTCTTAAATAAATCTTGATAGGACTTGTGCATTAATAAACACCCCTTTATATATGTAGTTAATGATGCTTTTATAATAAAATAAAATAAAATAAATGAATAATATTTATTATTATTCACTTATTAAATGGAAATTATTTATTAATTACATATAGGGTATAGAATAGAAAAGTATTTTTATAATAAAAAAAGGACTACCATTTGGTAGTCCTCTGGTCGGGGTGACAGGGATTGAACCTGCGACCTCATGGTCCCAAACCACGCGCGCTCCCATCTGCGCTACACCCCGATAACAAAATATATTATAAAAGAAATTTTAAAGAATTTCAAGAAGAAATTTTATTAAAAAAAGAAAATTGGTGAAAACCAACTTTCTTTTTTAATAAAATTACTTTTTCTCTTTATCACCTATACCTCGAGTAGGAACTAGTGACATGACAAATCCAACTAATATAGAGACTAAAGCAGGTGCTATTACATTTATATAAGCAATAAACCTTGTTTTATAAAGTACTAACGCACTAACACTTGTTATTACTACAGTTATTAGAAAGATAGATATTACAAATTTAGCAAAGGAACTAAAGATTTTTTCATATATTTTATGGCGAGTAGGTCCACTTATTAGTTTTTTAAATAAAAAGTAAGATATAAATATCAATACTATGTTTACAGCAGTAGAAATTAAAAAATTTCTCACGAAAAACACCTCCTAGTACTGTTATATTTATTGTTACCAGCTTAGAGGTGTTTTACACTTTTTATTTTTCAATTATTTATTTAAAAAATCTTCTCCGATTTTATATACATCTCCTGCTCCAACTGTTAAGACTAAATCACCTTCATTTAAAGAACCATTTAGGTAAGTTAATATTTCTTCAAAGCTATGAAAGTTTTTGCAGTTTAAATTCTTTAACCTTAATGCATCACCAAGCATTAAAGAACTCACTATCCCAGTATCTTTTTCTCTTGCGGCATAAATGTCTGCTAAGATTATTTCATCTGCATCATAAAAGCATTCAGTGAATTCATTAAATAAGGTTATAGTTCTTGTATAAGTATGGGGTTGAAAAATACATATAACTTTATTATGAGGATAATTTTTAGCAGCTTTTAGTGTAGCTTTGATTTCTGTAGGGTGATGTGCATAGTCATCTATAACTGTAATACCATTTTTAGTGCCTTTGAGTTCAAATCTTCTATGAGCACCGCCAAAGCTTTCAATTCCAAGCTTTATATCTTCATAAGGTATATCAAGTATAAGTGCTATGCATATACTTGATAGGGAATTTAAAAGATTGTGTTTGCCAGGTACATTTAAGTTTACTGAAAATAATTTATTGTTATTTTGAAATACATCAAAAGATGCACAAGCTTTTTCGTTATAAGTTATATTTTTAGCAACTACGTCACCCTTGTCTATTCCGTAAGTTAATATATTGGCATTACAAGCCTGTAATACTGGCTCCATATGAGGATCTTCAGCATAAGCAACTAAGTAACCTTCTTGCGGTATAAGCTTTGCAAATTTTACAAATGTATCTTGTATATCTTGTATATCTTTATAATAATCTAAGTGGTCAGCATCGATGTTTAGGATTGTACCTATATAAGGATAAAACTTTAAAAATGAAGCCTTATACTCGCAAGCTTCTGTTATAAAATATTCGCTTTTTCCTGTTCTTACATTTCCGTTTATAATATCTAAATTGCCACCAACCAATATAGTAGGATCCAAATCAGCCTTTAGACATATATGGGTTATCATGGATGTAGTTGTAGTTTTACCATGAGTTCCAGATATAGCTATATTGTATTTATGACCTTTCATAAGCTTTCCTAAAAACTCTGCTCTATCCATTAAAGGTATATTAAGTTCTTTTGCTTTTATAAGTTCTGGATTATCTTCAGAAATCGCTGCAGTATATACTATCAAGCCTGCATGTTCAACATTTTTGGATTCATGGCCTATATAAACTTTTGCACCTATGGATTCAAGTTTGTCAGTTATATTAGATTTATTCATATCTGATCCTGATACAATATAATTTTTTTCTAAAAGTATCTCAGCGAGACCGCTCATACTTATTCCGCCTATACCTATAAAGTGTATAGGTTTGTCTTTGTATTTTTCTAAATCAAGTAGCAATTTGCTCAACTCCTCGTAAATTTCATTCCATCTAATAATTATATACAAAAAAGCATTAAAAAAACACTTAAAAAATTTTTTATTTTTACTATATCATTGATTATATTCTATTTTTAGAATAGAATATGAATAATAGGAAATATTTAATAAAGAATAATCGTAATTAATATAGTTAGGTGATATATATGGAAAAATTTACACGAAATCAAAGAATTTCTGCTATTACTAAAATACTTATAGAAAATCCCAATAAGATAATAAACTTGAATAGATTTACTGAAATGTTTAATGCCGCGAAATCTACTGTAAGCGAAGATTTAATTGCAATAAAGGAAATTTTATTAAAGCTTTCTTTGGGGAGAATAGAAACTATACCAGGGGCAGCTGGTGGAGTAAGATACATAGGAGGAGTTTCTGAGGAAGAAAGTCTAAAATTTGCTGAAGAATTATGCATGATTTTAAAAGATAGAGAAAGAATAATACCAGGGAATTTTCTCTACGTTACAGATTTAATGTTTAATCCGGATGTAATTAGTAAAGCTGGAAAAATATTAGCATCTTCATTTAATAATAAAGGTGTAAATTATGTAGTGACTGTAGAAACCAAAGGTATTCCGTTAGCTTATGAAGTGGCTAAAATGCTTGGGGTTCAATTAGTAGTTGTGAGAAGGGAAAATAAGGTGACAGAAGGACCGACAGTGAGTATAAATTATGTATCAGGTTCTACTAATAGAATACAAAACATGACTTTATCTAAAAGAACTATTAATAAGGGAAGTAATTGTATTTTTATTGATGATTTCATGAAAGCTGGTGGAACTGCCCTTGGAATAATGAATTTACTAAAAGAATTTGAAAGTAATTTGGTAGGCATTGGTGTACTTATAGATAATATAGAAATGGATAAAAAGTTAGTAGATAATTATGTATCCATTATTGAGTTTGAAGGATTAGATGGAGAAGATAATGCTATCTTAAATGTATCCAAGAAGATAAGAATGTAAAATATTCTAAAAATTATATATTTTTTTAAAAAATAAGAAGGAAAAATACAAAACGTAGAGAATATTATTATCATAAGCATCGTGGAGGTGGATTTTTATGCAAATTACAGATGTAAGAGTTAGAAAGATTGCCGCTGAAGGTAAAATGAAAGCCATTGTGTCCGTAACTTTTGATAATGAGTTTGTTGTACATGATATCAAAGTTATAGAAGGACAAAATGGACTATTTATTGCTATGCCAAGTAGAAAAACCCCAGATGGAGAGTTTAAAGACATAGCTCATCCAATAAATACTCAGACAAGAGAAAAAATACAAAAGTCTATTTTAGATGAGTACGAAAAGGTAAAGGATGAAGCAGTTACTGACGTTACAGAAGAGTAAAAAGGAGGAGTATTAGTACTCCTTTTTATTTTGTCAAATTTTCTGAATATGCTTGGCAATGTTGCAATTGATATGCATATAAAATATAATAATAGGTAAGAAGTTATATTATTATATATAATAATGTAAAAATGTGCCTATAAGAGGTGGTAAAATGTATAATTGTGCTATAATATTAGCTGCTGGTGAAGGAAAAAGAATGAAATCAAGCTTACCAAAGGTACTTCACAAAGTGTGCGGAAAAGAAATGGTTAATCATGTAATAGATACCTTAAAAGAGGCAGAAGTAGATGACATAAATGTAATCGTTGGAAAAGGAGCAGATGAAGTAAAAAACGACACTTCATCTAGAAAAGTTTCATATTCATTTCAAGATAAGCAGCTAGGGACAGGTCATGCAGTAAAATGCGCAAAGGACTTTTTAAAGGGTAAGGAAGGCACTGTAGCTATATTTACAGGGGATGCCCCACTTATTACATCTAATACAATAAAAAATCTAATTTCTTTCCATGAAAAAGATAAATATAAAGCAACTATACTTACTTCTATTGTGAGTGATCCAACAGGATATGGAAGAATAATAAGAGAAGAAAATGAAGAAGTAGGGAAAATAGTAGAACATAAGGATTGTAATGACGAAGAATTAAAAGTCAATGAAATAAATGCAGGTATGTATTGTTTTGATATACATGAACTTTTAGGAAGTTTGGAATTATTGTCAAATAATAATTCCCAAGGAGAATACTACTTAACTGATGTAATTGAAATATTAAAAAGTAAAGGATTTAAGGTTGGTGCATTACCAGTAGAATTTGAAGAGACTATGGGTGTAAATTCTAGAGTTCAATTATCTGAAGTAGAAAGTATTATGAGAAAAAGAATAAATAATAAACATATGGAAAATGGTGTTACTTTAATAGATCCAAATAACACATATATTGAACCTGGAGTAATAATTGGAAATGGCACGATTATTTACCCGGGAAATGTAATTGGAGGAAGTACTATAATAGGTCAAGAATGTATATTATATCCTAATTCTAGAATTCAAAGTAGTACTATTGGCGATAAAGTAACTATACAAAATTCAGTTATACTGGAAAGTAGTATAGGAGAAAATACTACAGTAGGTCCTTTTGCATATATAAGACCAGAAAGTAGAATAGGAAAGTCTGCAAGAATAGGAGATTTCGTAGAAATAAAGAAATCTATTATTGGAGATAATACTAAAGTTTCACACTTAACATATATAGGAGATGCAGAGGTAGGTAGTAAGTGTAATTTTGGATGCGGTACAGTTGTAGTGAATTATGATGGTAGTAAGAAATATAAGACTATTATAGGGAACAATGTATTCATAGGATGCAATACTAACCTAGTAGCGCCTATAGAAGTAAAAAATAATTCTTATATAGCTGCAGGTTCAACAATTACTGAAAATGTACCAGAAGATGCGTTAGCTATTGCAAGAGCAAAACAAGTAAATAAGGAACAATGGGTAATTAAAAAAGGATTTAGTAAATAATTCTAAGGAGGTCTTTCTAATGATAAGCCACGGAAAAAGTATTAAGATTTTTAGCGGAAATTCACATCCTGAGCTTGCAAAGGATATAGCAGAAATTTTAGGAGTGCCACTAGGAGATGCAAATGTAAGTAAATTTAGTGATGGAGAAATATGTGTAGACATCAATGAAACAGTTAGAGGTATAGATGCATTTATAATTCAGTCTACTAATGATCCAGTAAATGATAATTTAATGGAACTTTTAATCATGATAGATGCATTTAAGAGAGCATCAGCAGGAAGAATAACAGCAGTTATTCCTTACTACGGATATGCAAGACAGGATAGAAAAGCTAAAGCTAGAGATCCAATTACTTCAAAGCTTGTTGCAGATCTTTTAACTGCAGCAGGAGCAGATAGAGTTTTAACTATGGACTTACATGCGGCTCAAATTCAAGGGTATTTTGATATACCAGTAGATCACTTATTAGGGGTTCCTATACTTGGCAAATATTTTGCTCAAAATGGATTTGATGAAAGAGATGATGTTGTAGTTGTTTCCCCAGATTTAGGTAGCGTTACTAGAGCAAGAAAGTTTGCTGATAGAATTCATGCACCAATTGCAATAATAGATAAGAGAAGACCAAAGCCAAATGTATCAGAAATTATGCACATAATCGGAGATATAAAAGATAAAACTTGCATACTAGTTGATGATATGATAGATACAGCAGGAACTATTACTAATGGAGCTAGTGCATTGATGAAAATGGGAGCTAAAGAAGTATATGCTTGTTGTACTCATTCCGTATTATCAGGCCCTGCTATAGAGAGAATAAATGAATCTGTTATAAAAGAATTTATAATGCTAAACACTATATCCCTTCCTGAAAATAAGAAGAGTGATAAGTTTAAGATGTTATCTGTAGCTCCTGTATTTGCAGAAGCTATAAGAAGAATATATGAAGAAATATCAGTAAGTAAATTATTCGAAGAATAAAACTTTGATACTTATAAGAGGTATATATTACGAGTTACCGTAATATATGCCTCTTAAAATTTATTTAAAAATATAAACTTTGGTAAAGAATTTGTAACAATTTAAATATATACTATTAATAGTATTATGGTGTATGATAAATTTAAAATATAAAATATGGTAGGAGGAGCATAAAATGATGGACGGTAAAATAGCAAAGGTATTGGTAGTAGATGATGATAATAATATTTGTGAAGTGATAAAAATGTACCTGGAAAATGCGGGATATGAAGTTAGGGTAAGTAATGACGGAAAAGAAGCACAAGAAGCCTTTTTAGAGTATAAGCCAGAGTTGGTGTTGTTAGATATAATGCTCCCTCATATAGATGGAGTAGATGTACTTAAGTGGATAAGAAAAGATTCTGAAATTCCTGTAATAATGCTAACAGCAAAAGGGGAGACTTTTGATAAGGTTTTAGGATTAGAACTAGGAGCAGATGATTATATAGTAAAACCCTTTGAGCCTAAGGAATTACTTGCGAGAATTAAAGCAGTTCTTAGAAGATATAGTTCGGAAAATGAAAATAAAGAAGTATTAAAGTTTGAAGATTTAATGGTTGACAGCAATTCTTATAATGTAATATACAAGGGTGAGGAAGTAAAAATGCCTCCAAAGGAATTCGAGCTTTTACACTACTTGGCAAGTAACAAAAATAGAGTTTTTACAAGGGAGCAACTCCTATGTGAAGTATGGGGATATGATTATCCTGGAGACTCTAGAACTGTAGATGTTCATGTTAAGAGATTGAGGGAAAAGCTTCAAGGTGGATCTAATTGGAGCATAGAAACTGTTTGGGGCGTTGGATATAAGTTTGAGGTGAAATAAGAAATGAAAAAGGGACTTTTCCCTAAAATGGTAGCTACCTTTACTGCTATTATAGCAGTTAGTTTCATAGTAACAGCTGCATTCTTGTCTTATTGGTTTGAAGGCTACTATTTTAATGAAAGAAAAAAACAGTTAACTAACGAATCACAATTTATAAGTGAAATTGCTATAAAATACTTAGAAGGAAATGCTACTCATGAAAGAATTGAAGAGATGATTAGCAATATTGGCAGTTATTTATCTACCAGTATATGGCTTACAGATAACTATGGAATAGTATATAGCGTTTCAAATGATGAGCATAAAAGGATAATAGGCAAACAAGTGCTTACAGATGAATTAAGTGACCTTAGAAGTGGAAACAGTGTAGAAAAAAGGGGTATGTCATCAGACATATTTCCAATGCAAGTACACACTTTTATAATTCCAATTTTTCATAGTAATGTATTTAAAGGGTCTATAATTATGCATACCTCACTTAACGAAATTAAGGAGCCTCTAGAAAGGGTTTATGAAATAATATGGCTAGCTGCAATACTTGCCATAATGGGATCAGGATTTATTATTTATTATTTTTGCCAAAAGATAATTATAAAGCCTCTTGGGAAAATAAACTACGTAGCAGACAAGATTTCTAAGGGTGAAGTTGAAAGAAGAGTACACTTAAACTCTAAAGATGAAATTGGAATTCTTGCAGAATCCTTTAATACCATGGCGGAATCTCTTGAAAAAATAGAGGAGAATAGAAGAGAGTTTATGTCCAATGTATCTCATGAGATCAGAACTCCGTTAACTTCTATAAAGGGATTTATAGGAGCCATATTAGATGGGGTTATACCAAGAGAAAAGGAAAGTTACTATCTTTCGTTGGCTCAGGATGAAACGCAAAGACTTGCAAGACTTGTGAATGATCTTTTAGATCTTTCTGCAATTGAGGCAGGGGAACTTAAGCTTAATATAGGAGATGTAAACATAAGTGAGATAATAAGGATCACTATTATAAAACTAGAAAATAAGATAAAAGGAAAAGACTTGAATGTAGAAGTGTATTTAGATGATGAAGATTTACATGTAGTAGGTGATAAAGACAGACTTACTCAAGTGGTTACAAATTTAGTAGATAATGCAATAAAGTATTCTAATCAGTCCGGATTAATGCAAGTGAATACTAAAGTTAGGAATAATAAGGTACATGTTTCAATTTATAATAGTGGACCGCGTATACCTGAAGCGGATATTAAAAACATATGGTCAAGATTTTATAAGGCTGACAAAGCGAGGTCTTCTAAAGTTAGTACGGGATTAGGACTTTCTATTGTACGAAGCATATTAACTCAACTAGGTGAAGATATTTGGGTTAGAAATAAACCTGAAGGAGGAGTAGAATTCACCTTTACGCTAAGGTTAAATAAACAATAGCATTATGCTATAAAATTGTATGTAAGTAGTAACATATAATAATTATTATATAGTTGGAGGGCGTAACTACAGATGGATGATTATAAATATGATAAAGTAACTGATGTGAGTTTTGAAGAGGTAGATTCAAGAAATGGTAATATTAAATTTAAAAAGAAGAATAGATACAGTAGTGAAATTTTCAAGCTTATAGCTATAATAGTAATTTCAGCTTTATCTGGAGCAGTGGGGGGAGCTTATATAGTTGAGAAATATCAAGCTACTCAAAGTAATAAGGGGAATGCTATAATTCAGCAAACTCAGGTATCCACTAAGGAAGTGCCTAAAAATGCTATAACAAATGTAGCTGAAACTGTAGGACCTGCTGTAGTTGGTATAAATAATAAAGGAGAAACTTTTTGGGGAGATATAGAGCAAGGAAGTGGGTCAGGAATAATATTTGAACCTAATGGATATATAGTAACGAATTACCATGTTATAAGTGGGGCATCTAAGGTAACTGTAAAACTATCTACTGGAAAGGTTTTTCCGGCTAAGCTAGTAGCTGCAGATCAAAGATCGGATTTAGCAATCATTAAGATAGAGGCTACTAATTTGCCAGCTGCTAAGTTTGGAGATTCCTCTAAGGTAAGAGTAGGAGATTTAGCAATTGCTATAGGTAATCCATTAGGGGAAGAATTTGCAGGGTCTGTTACCTCAGGAATTATAAGTGCACTAAATAGAGAAATGCAATATGATGGAGCTATATATAAGGTGTTACAGACAGACGCTGCAATAAATCCAGGTAATAGTGGAGGAGCTCTTTGTAATGAAAATGGAGAGGTAATAGGAATAAATAGCTTAAAGATAGGATCAGAGGCTAATGCAGAGGGCATGGGCTTTGCTATCGCAAGTAATGAAGCTAAAGCTATTATTGATTCACTTATGAACTATGGTAAGGTTAAAAGACCAGCATTAGGTGTAATAGGGCAGGCTGTAAATTATAAAAATGGCGAGGTTAAGGGGTTTTATGTAAGCGAAGTTATAAAGGGTTCAGGAGCTAGTAATGCAGGAATAAAGCCAACAGATATAATAACAGAAGTAGAGAAGACTAAAATTAATTCTTATGAAGATCTAGCAGGTGCATTAGATAACCATAAAATTGGAGATACTGTATCAATAAAAATATGGAGAAGTGGCAATACTATAACAAAGAACTTAATTCTTTCAGAAATGTAGAAACAAAACTAATAATTAAATAAAACAGGGGATTATTATAATAAAGAGGCTTTAAGGTCTCTTTATTATTTATTTTACCTAGTGTAATATATTTATTAGCGCATTATTTAAATTATGGAGGAAATAACATGTATCTAATAGTTGGACTAGGAAATCCAGGAAGAGAATATGAACACACAAGACATAATGTAGGGTTTGATTCTATAGACAAGATAAGCAGTAGGTATAACATAGATTTAAACAGGACAAAATTTAAAGGAATGTATGGAGAAGGTTTTATAAATGGTGAAAAGGTTATTTTACTAAAACCTCTTACATATATGAATTTAAGTGGAGAAAGTGTTGGAGAAATAGCAAACTTTTATAAAATAAAAAGTGAAAATATAATAGTAATATATGATGATGTGGATTTAGAGGTCGGAAGAATTAGAATAAGAAAAAAAGGTAGTTCAGGAGGCCATAATGGTATAAAAAGTATACTTTATCACTTAGTAAATGAAGATTTTACAAGAATAAAATTAGGTGTAGGAAAAGCGGAAAGGGATATGATTTCCCATGTGCTTGGGAAATTTAATGTAGAGGATAGGGAAAAAGTCGAGGGAGTATTAAATTGCACTTTAGATATAGTAGACACGATTATTAAGGAAGGTGCAGACAGTGCCATGAACAAGTATAATAATTTTAAGGCATAGTAGTTATTGAGGTGAAATAAATGAGATTAAAAGGTATAATGAAACCTTTAAAAGATAGTATAGAGTTTAAAAATATAATAAATGGTATAAATAAAAATAAGTTTCCTATAGCGTTGTATGGGGTTTCTGAATCGGCGAGAGCTTATGTAATGAATGGAATATATGCTGAGATGGATAAATCTCTTTTAATATTAACTCATAGCGATGTAGAAGCTAAGAATATATATGAGGATTTACTATTATATGTGCCAGAAGTATACTATTTCCCAACAAAAGAAATAGTTTTTTATAATATAGATGCAATTTCAGGAGATCTCAGATGGGAACGATTAAAGGTAATAAAAAGTATAATTGATAATAGTAAGAAGGTTATAGTTTCATCCATTGAGGCCATAGCAGCTTGCTGTATTGACTATGAACTTTATAAGGAATATACCTATAATTTCTCAGTGGGTGATGTAATTGACTTTAATGAACTTAGCGAAAAGTTCATACAATGTGGATATGAAAGAGTAGATGTGGTTGATAGTAAGGGTGAATTTTCTATAAGAGGGGGGATAATGGATATATATCCCCCTATTTCAGCAGAACCATATAGGATTGAACTATTTGGAGATGAGATAGATTCTATAAGAAGCTTTAATACAGAATCTCAGAGAAGTATTGAGAAAATACAGAAAATAGAGGTGTTTCCAGCTAAAGAAATCATATTATCTAATGAGACTATAGAAAGAGGATACAAAAATATAGAAACAGATTTAAAAGGTATGATGGATACCTTGAAAAGCAAAAACAACAAAGAGGCTGCAGAAAAATTAAGTTCCACAGTAAATCAAAACTTAGAATTTCTTAAGGAAACCTGGAATTTTGAGGCTATTGATAGTTACTTACCATATTTCTATGATGATAGTACATCCTTTTTGAGTTATTTTAGAGATTGGATGATAATGATTGATGATGTGCAAAGATGTGAGGGTAAACTTAATAGTGTATATTTTGAATTTGAAGAAAATTATAAAGGTTTCCTTCAAAGAGGAGATATACTTCCAAAGCAAGGAGAATTACTTATCCCTAAAAGTGTTATTTGGAATACCTTAGAGCAACATAGTGTAATAACTATGAGTTCTATTCCTAAAACCGTAAAATTATTGCCACCTAAGGCTATAATAAGTTTTACTGAAATTACTCTTCATAATTATCAAGGGCAAATTGATTTATTGATTGAAGATATAAAGGATAAAAAGCAAAGGGGATATAAAACTCTTATTCTTTCTGGTACCAGGCCAAGAGGAGAAAGGCTTGTAAACACATTAAGAGATAGGGGGATAGATAGTGTATATAAGGATAAGATAGATGAGATTGTTAATGGAGAGGTAGTGGTTACCTTTGGAAGTCAAATTAAGGGGTATGAATACCCAACATTAAGAATATGTATCATTTCCGATAAAGAAGTATTTGGAGAAGCTAAGAAAGGCCTTAATAAAAGAAGTTCTAAAAGAGGAATAAATAAAATAAAGAGCTTTACGGAGCTTAAGCCTGGAGATTATGTAGTACATGTAAATCATGGAATAGGAGTATATAAAGGAATCAAGCAGCTAAATATAGATGGACATACAAAGGATTATTTAGAACTTACATATACTGCAGATGATAAATTATATGTTCCGGTTGATCAATTGGATTTAGTGCAAAAATATGTTGGTGGAGAGGGAAAGGTACCTAAAATCACCAAACTTGGTGGAAGCGAGTGGAGTAAAGCTAAAAGTAAGGCTAAAAAGTCCATACAAGAAATAGCAGAGGATCTAGTAAAATTATATGCTTTCCGTTCTACTTTGAAGGGGCATGCTTATTCTAAGGATACAGTTTGGCAAAAACAATTTGAGGAGGAATTCCCTTATGAGGAAACCCCAGATCAGATCACAGCTATTGAAGACATAAAAGGAGATATGGAATCGGATAAGGCCATGGACAGACTGTTGTGCGGAGACGTAGGCTATGGTAAGACTGAGGTAGCTGTAAGAGCAGCATTTAAAGCTGTAATGGATGGTAAGCAAGTGGCTTTTTTAGTTCCTACTACTATTCTTGCCCAACAACATTATAATAACTTCATACAAAGGTTTTCTGATTTTCCAGTAAGAATAGATATGTTAAGCCGCTTTAGAACTGCTGCTCAGCAAAAGGAAACTATGAAAGCAGTCAAAGAAGGAAATATAGATATTCTAATTGGAACCCATAGAATACTACAAAAGGACATTAAATTTAAAGACTTAGGAATTTTAATTATAGATGAAGAACAAAGATTTGGAGTAAAGCATAAGGAAAAAATAAAGGAATTTAAAAAGAATGTAGATGTTTTAACATTAAGTGCAACTCCGATACCTAGAACACTTCATATGTCCCTGGTAGGAGTAAGGGATATAAGTGTAATTGAAACTCCGCCAGAAGAAAGACATCCAATTCAAACTTATGTTGTAGAATACAATGATCAGTTGATAAGAGATGCGATTTTAAGAGAAGTAAATAGAGGTGGTCAGGTATATTTTGTATACAATAGAGTAGAAACTATAAGTGAAACGGCATCTTATATATCAAAGTTACTGCCTGAGGTAAGAGTAGATGTAGCACATGGACAAATGGATGAAAAGGAGCTCGAGGGAGTCATTATAAACTTTATGAAAAATGAATTCGATGTTTTGGTGGCGACTACAATCATTGAAACAGGCATGGATATTCATAATGTAAATACTATGATAATATATGATGCTGATAAAATGGGACTATCTCAATTATATCAATTAAGAGGGAGAGTTGGGAGAAGCAGCCGAATTGCATATTGTTATTTAACTTATAGAAAAGATAAAATACTTACTGAAGTAGCAGAAAAAAGATTGAAAGCTATTAAAGAATTTACTGAATTAGGTTCTGGATTTAAGATAGCTCTAAAGGACTTGGAGATTAGAGGGGCAGGTAATATGATGGGATCTTCCCAACATGGACATATGGCATCTATAGGATATGATTTATATTGTAGGATGCTTGAAGATACCATAAAACAATTTAAGGGAGAAATAGATAAAGAACCAGTAGATACTACAGTGGAGTTAAAAGTAGATGCTTATATACCTGGAAGTTATATAAATGATCAAACTCAAAAGATAGAGGTATATAAAAAGATAGCGGCTATAAATTCTTATGAAGATATGATTGAAGTTCAAGATGAGTTAGAAGATAGATTCTCCAATATACCAAGTTCTGTGCAAAATCTTATTGATATAGCCTATATAAGGTGTATAGCTAAGGAATTAGGAATTGAAAACATAAAGGAAAGAAAAGATGAGATATTAATTCAATTCCAAAGCATGGAAAATATGACGGGAGATATAAGAGGAAGCATAAAAACAAAATATAATAAAAATATATTGTTTAAGTTTGGAGAAAAGCCTATTATAGCATTAAAAATGTCACAAATAAAAAGGGAAGAAATGCTTGATAATGTGAAAGAATTGATTTTATTTATGAAAGAAATGGAAAATGGTAATTAATCTACAACAGAGCAATAAAAAACCAGTAAAAATATTTGCAATATATATTAAAAATTATTATAATGAAAAAAGATTATGAAAAATGGGGGAATAATATAATGAACATAAGAAAAATAATTGCCGCAGCGATTATAGGTGCTTGTACCTTTGCTACTGTAGGATGTAGTATGGTGGAAAAGACACCTGAAGCAATAAAGAAAAGTACTGTAGCTCAAGTGGGTAGTGAAAAAATAACTAGAGGAGAATTAGATGAAAATCCTCTTTTATCGGAACAGTTAAATGCATTAAAGGCTCAATATGGTGAAAACTATAGTACAAATGCAGAGATAAAGGACCAGCTTGTAGAATACAAGAAACAGGTTTTAGATCAAATGATACAAGAAAAGCTTGTGCTTCAGCATGCTAAGGACTACAATATTAATCCTGAGGATGCTGCTATAAAGGAACAAGTAGATAAATCAATAAATGATATGATAAAACAAAACTTTGCTAACGATAAGAATAAGTTTGCAGAAGAATTAAAGAAAATAGGAACTACAGAAGAAATCTTAAGAAACTTTTATAAAAAGCAAATAGTTATAGAAAAGATAAATGATCAAATTGCTAAAGATGTAAAAGTAGATGATGCTACTGCAAAAAAGTATTATGATGAAAATGTATATCAATTTTTAAAGAAACCAGCTAAGTTCCATGCATCACACATATTAGTAAAAACTGAGGAAGAAGCTAAAAAGGTTAAAGAAAGATTAGATAAAAAAGAGGACTTTGCAAAGGTAGCAAAGGAAGTTTCAGTAGATGGAAGCAAGGAAAAAGGTGGAGACCTAGGAGAAATGGAGTATTCTGGTGTAGTTAAACCTTTTGCAGATGCTGTTGTAAAATTAAATAAAGGCGAAACATCCGGAATAGTGAAAAGTCAATTTGGATACCACATTATAAAGCTTGCAGATAAGGAAGCTGTAGAATTCAAGGGCTTTGAGGAAGTTAAAGAACAAATAAAAAAGGAATTGCTTGATGACCAAAAGCAAAAGGCCTTTACTAATAAGGTAGAAGAATGGAAAAAGTCAGGTAAAATTGAAACTGAAAAGTATGAAAAAAACTTAATATAATTTTTTAAAGAGGCATATGGCTTTCTTAAAGTATTTTTTTGGAAAAAAGAATTTAAGGAGGATATATGCTTTTTTAATTACAAATGTGTATAAAATTTCATAAATAGAAAGATAATATTAATACAACTTGTATCAAGCAAGTATCAATTTAAGGGAGGTAACGCAGCATGAAAGCTACAGGTATTGTAAGACGTATAGATGACTTGGGAAGAGTAGTTATTCCAAAAGAAATTAGAAGAACATTAAGAATAAGAGAAGGAGATCCATTAGAAATATTTACAGATAGAGAAGGTGGAGTAATACTTAAAAAATATTCCCCTATAGGAGAGTTAAGTGAATTTTCAAAGGGTTACGCAGAATCGCTACAACAAGTTATAGGAAATGTAGTTATTATATGTGATAAAGATAGTATCGTTTCTGTGAGTGGAGCTCCTAAAAAGGAATACATAGATAAAAAGATAAGTGAAGAATTAGAAAAAATTATTGAAGAAAGAAAAACAGTTTCTTTAGCTGATGCAAGTCAGTTTATACCTTTAAATTCAGATGATGATGTAGATGGTAGATATACGTCTCAAGTAATTTCACCTATAATAGCTGAAGGAGATGCAATTGGTGCTGTTATTATAGTTTCTAAGGAAGAAGGGAAAAAGTTTGGGGATGTGGAAATAAAATTAGCAGAAACTGCATCATCCTTCTTAGGTAAACAAATGGAACAATAAATGACAAAATATTTTAGTATTGAAATGGCAGCGTGTCTGCCATTTATTATTTTTTGTTCATAAAGGATTATTGACTAATTTAAAATAAATATTCAATAAAAGTAATAATATTTGCCAAACTAAAATAAATAATAGTTAGAATGATTTCAGAGAGGTTGGGGAAATGAAAACACATTCTTTGTTAAAAGGTACATTTATACTAGCAACTGCAGGGCTTGTAGCAAAGTTTTTGGGTATATTTTTTAGATGGCCACTAATAATGCTAATTGGTGATGAGGGAATTGGGTATTATCAAATGTCATATCCACTATATACTTTTTTTATTGCTGTGGCATCTGGAATACCTGTAGCTATTTCCAAGTTAATATCAGAAAGAAGAGCAGTTCAAGACATGGAAGGAATTATCCAAGTGTTCAGGAAGTCTATTTTAGTAATGTTTATAATAGGGGGAGGATTTACAGCTTTTCTTTTAATTTTTTCTAAGAGATTGGTAAATATTTTTGGCTGGGAAGCCAAATCATATTATTCTTTATTAGGGATAGCGTTAGCACCTATGTTTATTTCGCTAATGAGTGCATTTAGAGGCTTTTTTCAGGGGCTTCAATATATGACTCCTACTGCATGGTCACAGCTTATAGAGCAAGCTGGAAGGGTAGTGTTTGGGGTAGGGCTTGCTATACTGCTTTTACCTAAGGGAATAGAATATTCAGCAGGGGGAGCAGCTTTTGGAGCAACAGCAGGAGGAATATTTGGAACTATATATCTATTTTATAAATACACCAAAGTTAAAAAGGAATTAAAAATAAGAAAAGTGAGAAGCAATCTAGAAGTATTAAACAAATTATTATTAACAGCTATACCTATATCTGTAGGAGCTACGGTTATAAGCATAATGAGTTTAATTGACTCTTTCTTGGTGCCTAGAAAGCTTCTAGAGGCGGGATTGAGTGGGAAGGAAGCAACTATACTATATGGGCAACTAACTGGCAAGGCATTTGTATTAGTTAACGTACCTTTAACGGTATCTATGGGACTATGCTTAAGTTTAGTGCCTATAATAACTGAATGCTTTATACTTAATAGAAGAGGCGAGCTTATAAACAAGATAGAAACTGCTATGAAGTTTTCCATGGTTGTAGCAATACCGTCATTTTTAGGCCTTTTTGTATTAGCAGAACCAATTTTATCGCTAGTGTTTCCAGGACATAGTGATGGGTATCCTATACTAAGATATTTATCTATTTCAATACCATTTATAGTGATATTTCAAACTTCTACATCTATTTTGCAGGGTGTAGATAAATATATAACACCAGTAAGAAATCTAATGGTTGGATGTATTATAAAATTTATAATTACATTTATGTTGGTTCCTATATCTCATATAAACATTTATGGGGCGATTATAGGTACTACAGTAGGATATATCATATCTTCAATTATGAATGTAAGAACTTTAGAAAAGTCTCTAGGCATTAACATAAATTACTATGATATAATAATAAAACCAGCATATGCGTCAGTTTTGATGACAATAGCAGTAATATTTATATATGAGAAAAGTTTTAATTTATTTCTTAGTAATGGGCTTGCATGTATAATATCGATATTTTCTGGGTTATTAATATATAGTATACTGGTTATAATATTTAAAATAATGAGCTATAAGTACGTAAGAGAAAGACTAAAAGGAGACAAAAGGAGAGAATTGTAATGATAAAAATCATAGGCTTAGGTCCAGGAGATAAAAATGCTTTAACTTTGGGTGCGATAGAAACTCTGAAAAGCGGAGAAAAGATATTTTTAAGAACCTTTAAGCATCCTACTGTGCAGTATCTTGATGATTTGAACATAGCATATAATACTTTTGATGATAAGTATGAAAATAGTAAAAGTTTTGATGAAGTTTATAACTCTATAGCAGAAGAACTTATAATAAGCCATTCTAAATATAAGCAGATTGTGTATGCTGTGCCAGGACATCCATTGGTTGCTGAGAAGTCTGTAAGTATTCTTATTGAAAAGTGTAAAAGTCTTAATATAGAATATAACCTGCTTCCTGCAGTGAGTTTTGTTGATGCAATTATGGAAAGTCTAACGATAGATCCTATAGAAGGTATTAAAATTATAGATGCATTTGATATAAATAATCAACTATTAGATAAAAGAAGTGGAGTTATAATAACGCAAGTTTATAATAAGTTTATAGCTTCTGAAATAAAATTAGCCTTACTGGATTATTATAAGGATGATACAAAAATATATTTTATAAGGGCAGCAGGGGTGAAAAATTTAGAGATAGTTAGAGAAATTCCTTTGTATGAGTTAGATAGACAAGAGGAAATAGATTATTTAACATCGGTATATATCCCTAAGGATTTAGATAATAATAAGGATTTTTATGATTTGCTAGAAGTTATGAAAACTTTAAGAGGGGAAGGTGGATGTCCTTGGGACAGGGAACAGACCCACGAAAGTCTTAAGAAGTACCTTCTAGAGGAAAGCTATGAAGTTATAGAAGCTATAGAAAATAAAAATGATGATATGTTAATAGAAGAATTAGGGGATGTATTACTTCAGGTTGTATTTCATGCCGAAATAGGAAATGAAGAAGGATTTTTTAATATAAATGATGTAATACAATCTATATGTAATAAAATGATAGATAGACATCCACATGTATTTGGAGAAGTAGATGTAGAAAATTCAAATGAAGTACTGGATAATTGGGATAAAATAAAGAAAAAAGAAAAGGGATTCAAAACCTATACAGAAGAAATGAAGCACATAGCAAAAATCTTGCCTGCTCTTATAAGAGCTGAAAAAGTTCAAAAAAAAGCTGCTAAGGTAGGGTTTGATTGGGATAAAATAGAGGATGCATTTCATAAAGTAAAAGAGGAATTTTATGAGGTAAAAGATGTATATAAAAATAATAATAGGGAAAAAATACTAGAAGAAGTTGGAGATTTAATATTTTCTGTGGTAAATGTAGCAAGATTTCTTGACATAGACCCTGAGTTTGCATTAAATTATACTATAGATAAATTTATTAATCGTTTTAGTCATATCGAACAAACAGCGATTGATAAAGGTTTAAAATTAGAAAACATGACGTTGCAGGAAATGGACTTATTATGGGATGAAGCAAAAACAAAAAAATAGCTTTTTCTTAAAAAACTGCAATAAAAAGAAGGAATTTTTAAATTAACGAAGAATATGCTACTTTATAGCATACTCATATTTAAGGAGGTAAACAAAAGTGAACAAATCAGAATTAATTACAAGCATGGCTGAAAAATCCAAACTAACTAAGAAAGATGCAGAGGTTGCTTTAAAGGCATTTATAGAAAGTGTTGAAGAAGCTTTAGAAAAAGGTGAAAAGGTTCAGTTAGTAGGATTTGGAACTTTTGAAACAAGAGAAAGAGCAGCAAGAGTTGGTAGAAACCCAAAAACTAAAGAAGAAATACAAATACCTGAATCAACAGTTCCAGTATTTAAAGCTGGTAAGGAATTTAAAGATAAAGTTAATAAATAATAGACGTATTTATATTCATAAAAACCTGGGTGAAAATCTAGGTTTTTTGTATTATTGGAGGAGAGCAAGTGAGATTAGATAAGTATTTAAAGGTTTCAAGAATAATAAAAAGAAGAACTGTTGCGAAAGAAGCTTGTGAAAATGGAAGAGTATACATAAATAATAAAGTTGCTAAACCTGGTACAGATATAAAGGAAAATGATATTATCGAAATAAAATATGCGGATAAGTCCTTGAAGGCCCGAATAATTAATGTTGCAGAACATGTAAGTAAAGAAAATGCTAAAAGCATGTATGAAATTATAGCTGGGGAAGAAGATACAGAAGAATAATGAGAGTTAATAACAATAAGGTATAGAATGTATTTATATATTCTATGCCTTATTTTTGTACTATAAAATTAAAAAAAAGCATATATAATATTATAAAAGTTGGAGGTGAATTGTATGGAAAAAAAGGAAATTAAGATAGAGGGAAAAAGCAGTTTGAATTTAGAAAATAGAAAAAGATTGACTTTAAGTGGCGTGGTAGAGGTTGTAAGCTTTAATGAAGATCAGATAATACTAAATACATCACTTGGAACTTTAAACATAAAAGGGGAAGGGCTAAAGATGAATAAGCTAGATGTACAAAATGGGGATGTTATTATAAATGGTATTGTAAATTCTTGTATATATGTGAATAAAGAAAATAAAAAGGAAAAAGAAAAGTTACTTTCAAAACTATTTAAGTAGAGGTAGTGTATGTTAATTTCTATTAGTCATCAATTAAAATTAGTAATATTTAGTTTTGCCTCAGGAATTCTCACGGGAATACTATTTGATATTTATAGAATAATAAGGGGATTTGAACGAACTAATAAAATACTAACATTCATAGAAGACATGCTATTTTGGATATTTTCAAGTGTAGTAGTCTTTATATTTTTACTATTTACAAACTATGCATATATAGGATTTTACGTTTATTTACTAATAGCACTGGGCATATATGTATATTTAAGATTTTTAAGTAAAGTAATTTTATCTATAGAATACAAAATACTGAGAGGTGTGGGTAAACTTTTAAGAGTTTCTAAAAACATCCTATTGTTTCCCGTTGATGTTTTGTTATACACTATTAAAAGAAAAAAATAATGTTAAATTATAAAATTTACTTGAAGAAACATTAAAATCACATTAGAATATAATAGAGGGATAAAATATAATTAAGAAAGGAATTATTTTTTATCTATGAAAAAGAATGTGAATTTTAAAAAGTTATTATTTTTCTTTTTATTTATATATGCAGGTTATATTTTTGTAAATCAACAAATTATAATAGGCAATATAAAAAAGCAAGTTATTCAAAGGCAGACCGAACTTGAAAATCTACAGGAAAAAAATCAAAAGCTCCAAGATGAGGTTAAGATGTCAAAAAGTGATTCGTATATTGAAAAGCTAGCGAGAGAAAAACTGAATCTTATAAAAGAGGGAGAAATTCCTGTGATAAGCAACAAATAGTTATATCTTAAATTTATTATACATTTATTTTAAGGAGGAATTTTTTTAATATGACCTTAAAGGCAGGAAACATACTAGAGGGTACAGTGGTAAACATCACTAATTTTGGTGCTTTTGTTGAAATTGAAGGCAAAACTGGATTGGTGCATATATCTGAAGTTTCAGATAGCTATGTGAAAGATATCAGAAGTTATCTAAAAGAAAAAGAGACAGTTAAGGTTAAAGTAATTTCTGTAGATGAAAGTGGTAAAATAAGTTTATCAATAAAGCAGGCGACACCACAAAAAAAATCAGTGAAACCTATGGAAATCGATTGGCAGAGAGAAAAGGAAAAACCATCACCTAAGGATTTTGAAGACAGAATGATGAAATTCTTAAAGGATAGTGAAGAAAGACTTCAAGATGTAAAAAAGAATCAGGACTCAAGAAGTAGAGGATACAGAAAGAGTTCTAGTTACTAGTAAATTAGAGGCTTTACAGCCTCTTTTATATTTTTTCAAAAAAAGTGTTGACATATGTAGAAGCGTGAGATATAATAATTTATGTCGTGAGACGGCAAAAGCTTATGTGCCGAAGTGGCGGAACTGGCAGACGCACAGGACTTAAAATCCTGCGGGCCTAACAGCCC
>NZ_JMFY01000009.1:0-33781 GCF_000765165.1 Clostridium sp. HMP27
AATTTTAATTAATTAAAATTAAATATGCCTAGTTCTTAGCTATTTTTTTATTAATAATGTAAGTTATTTATTCCAATCTTTTAATTTATCTTTAAATACATCTGCTAATGTAAATCCTTCAGTTTTATCATTGTATTTTTCTAAATCCTCTTCTATATTCGTTGATGCTGATTTTATGCTTAAAGATATTCTTTTATTCTCACTAGATATTTCAAGTACTTTAACTTTTACTGTATCTCCAATTTTCAATACGTCAGAAGGCTTTAGTATCCTATCATCTGATATCTCACTAATATGTACAAGTCCTTCAATTCCATCTATCACTTCTACAAATGCTCCAAAGTCCATAAATTTTACCACTGTTCCTTGTACTATATCTCCTTCTTTAAGCTTATTTAATACTTCATTCCATGGATCAGATTTTATATCCTTTAAACCTAATGAAATTCTTTCTTTTTCCTTGTCAAAATCCAATACATATACCTCTACAGTGTCTCCTACTGAAACAACCTCTGATGGGTCATTAACTCTTTTCCAGGATAAATCAGAAAGATGTATTAATCCTTGTACTCCTCCTAGTTCTACAAAAGCTCCAAATTTTGCAAGTCTAACTACTTTACCTGTTCTCTTTTCACCCTTTTGAAGTGAATTTAATAATTCTTGCTTTTGTTTTTCCCTTTTTTCCATTTGCACTTCCTTTGCCGAAGCAACTACTTTTCCCTTGTGTTTATCAAATTCTATTAACTTAACTTCTAATTCCTTGTTATTATACAAGTTTAAATCTTCTACATAATTCATAGATAACTGAGACGCTGGTATAAAACATCTTATGCCGCTTATGTAACCTATAATTCCTCCTTTTACTACTTCTTTTGTTTTTATATTAAATATATCTCTATTTTTAAATGTCTGTTCTAAATTATCCCATGATTTTATAACATCAGCATTTTTCTTAGAAAGTAATACATTACCTTCCCCGTCATTTAACTTAATTATAGATACATATATTTCATCATCAGGTTTAATTATTTCTTTTAAGTTTATCTCTTCATTAGATACTTCATTTCTTGGTATTATTCCATCTGACATATATCCTATATTTACCAAGACCTCATCATTAGTAACTGAAATAACCCTACCTTTTACTATGTCACCCTCCTTAAGCTTCTTCATTGATCTTTCTATTTCTCCCATCATGTCTTTCATAGAAATTTCATCATTATGTTTTTCCATAAAGTTTTCACTCTCCTTAATTATAAGCTCATTAATTATTTTCAAATAACTTTAAATATATTATACCAAATTTTTCTTCTACGATATAGAAAAACAGGGAACTAAACTAAACATTTTAATGTCCCTGTATTGTATGATTATTATTTTTTTGAAATTCTATTAAATATATTTATTTTTTTAAGCCAGCCTATTTTGTAATCATTTCCAGCGGCTAAATTATCACTATATACTATTTTATCTTTATTCAATATACATATTCTTCCTACATTATCTCCTTTATTTATACCTGCTTTTATTTCCTTTGGTATTATTATTTTCGCTTCAAAATCATCTCCATTTTTGATTGGAAGAACTATATCATTTTTACACTGCAAACTTATTTTTGGATCTACCTTAGGACCATGTGCTATTATATCCCCTTTACTAAAGAACTTTTTATACTCAAAGTTCTTTTCAATATAATTAAATATTTTTATAGTTTCCTTCCATCTTTCCGGAGCATTGAAAACAACTATTACAATTTCATGTCCCTTAAAATCTGCAGAAGTAACAAGACATTTACCTGCTTGACCTGTATATCCAGTTTTCACTCCATCAGCAAAAGGCATAAGCCAAAGTATCTTATTTATGTTATTATAACTTCTGCTAAATCCATATGCGTTTCCATCTACTTGTTTTGATCTTACGATTCTATTGAATATGTCACTTTTTTTAGCTTCAGAAGTTATTAATGCCATATCATAAGCTGTAGTGTAGTGTTCTTCATTATCTAAGCCATGAGGAGAATAAAAATGTGTGTCTATTAATCCTAAATTTAAAGCATATTCATTCATAACTTTAACGAACTCTTCTACACTTCCACTTATGCCTTCAGCTATGGCAATTGCTGCATCATTTCCAGATCTAAGCATTAATCCATATATAAGTTCTAGTAAACTTATTTTTTCTCCTTTTGAATATCCTACAGTAGAACCTTGTATACCAGCTGATCTTTTAGATATTTCAATTTTTTTATCCAAATCTCCATATTTTAATGCTACTAATGCTGTCAATATCTTAGTAGTACTTGCCATAGGCATTATAATTTCTGAATTATTTTCCACAAGTACTGACTTTGAATTTACATCCAAAGCTATGTATGCTCGCGCATTTATTGAGAGATTCTCAGTTTTATCTAATCTTTGAGCTCTTACTGTACTTATATTAGACAAAGTTAAAATTATACTTAGAAAAGCCCCTATAAATTTTGCAATAAATCTTGTATAATGTTTCATTTTTATCACCTCGCTCTTTTTTATTTTGCCTCCAAAGCTTCGTTTTAATTCTTATAAAATTAATTTTATAATGCATAATAATTATTTATATGGTTAAAATAAAAATTATTGAAGGAGGATTTGGTAATATTATGAAAATTTTTATTGGTTTCCTTATAATTTTTTTATTATTTATTCCAATACCTTTAAAGATATATATACTTTATAAAAATAATAAACTTATTATAAGATTTTATAAATTTTCCCTTTATCCTTCTAAAGATTTAAAAAATATGCCTACAACCGTTGCTAAAGTTAAAGAAAAAAGTAAACTTACCGTTGATTTTAAAAAAGCCTTTGATAAGCATACTATTAAGCAAATATTTCATCGCTTTTGTAAAAGCAAGTTAAAACCTAGCTTAAAACTAGACTTTAACTTAGATTATGGTTTTGAAGATGCTGCCTTAACAGGATTAAGTTATGGACTCTTAAATTCATTCTTTGTTCCATTGGAAAATATACTATACTCACTCTTTAAAATTAAAAAACTTCAGTTAAATGCTATGCCAGATTTTAATGGAAGCAATTTAAACTTGGAAATTAAAAGTATAATTTATATAAATATAGTTCAAATTATTAATATATGTTTTACTATAGGGTTAATACTATTTAAATCCTATAGAAACAATAAATATATACATAAAACAAAAGGAGAATTTAAGGAGGCTTAATTATGGAAAATCATCCAATTGATAATCTTATGAAGACAACAATGGAAAATATAAAAAGCATGATAGATGTAAATACAATAGTAGGTGATGCAGTTGAAACTAAAGATGGATCATTGATAATTCCTATATCTAGAGTTTCATTTGGATTTGCCTGCGGTGGAAGTGAATTAGAAAAATGTGAACCTAAAGATAGGGAAAATTCTAAGTATCCCTTTGGAGGGGGATCTGGTGCAGGAGTTAGTGTAAAACCAGTAGCATTTCTAGTAGCAAAGGAAAATTCATTAAGAATGTTATCAATTTCACCGGATAACCCTTATGATAAAGTATTAGACAACATTCCTCATATTATAGAGTTACTAAAAGGTTTTAGAAAAAATTCTGATACAGAAGATGATGTTATTATTTGCAAATCAGAGGATAATAAAAATCACCCTATCTAAATAAAATTACAAAAAAATCCAGCTCAATTTACTATATTGAGCTGGCTGCTTCCTCATTTCCTTCTTCTTTAAACTCATCTAATATTTGTTCTAAGCTTGGAAGTGCCTTTAAACTTTCAAGGCCAAAATGTTTCAAAAATTCCTCAGTAGTTCCATACAATATAGGTTTTCCTGGAACCTCTAATCTTCCACATTCTTTTATCAACTTTTTTTCTACTAAAGTTTGTATTGCTCTATCACTTTTCACTCCCCTTATTTCATCTATATCGATCCTTGTAATTGGTTGTTTATATGATACTATAGCTAAAGTTTCTAAAGCCGCTTGTGATAGGGATTGTCTTACATTTGTTTTTAAAAGTTTTTGTACATAATTGCTGTTTTCTTCCTTAGTTACTAATTGAAAATTACTTTCTAATTGAATTAATTTTATTCCTCTATTATCTTTTCCAAATTCATCTTTCATATTGCTTAATATTTCCCTTGTATAATCAATGTCGCATTCAATTATATTACTTATTTCTTTTATATTTAATGGTTCCCCACTCATAAATAATAAAGATTCTATAATAGACTTGTACCTATCCTTAATAGATGCATCTAGTAAATCTATTTGATTAATATCCTTTTTATTCATCTTCGTCAACCCTTTCTAAGTAAATTTCTTTAAAGTTATCTTCCTGTACTATTTTTAATCTTCGTAACTTTATGAGTTCTAATAAAGCTAAGAATGTAACTACTATCTCAATTTTTTCGTTACAACTTTCAGCTAAGCTAGAGAAAACTGTTTTTTTGTTCTTATGCATTAGTTCAGAAATATACATCATTTTATCCTCTATTTTGTAACTCTCCACATGAATTTCTCTTGGGATGAAATTTAAATTTATTTTACTATTATAAATTCTCATAATTTCAATATATAAATTATACAATTCTAACATGGTAATGTTGTTCAATATATTTTCTTGTTTCTTTTCTTTTATCTCTATTATTTCTGGCTTTTTACTAAACATTACTCCCATATGTTCAACTCTGTTCTTAAAAAATTCAGATGCAGCTTTAAACTTTTTATATTCTATAAGCTTGTTAATTAATATTTTTTCAGTGTCTTCTTCTAAATCCATAGCAGCTTCGTCCTTTTTCTCTTTAGGTAGAAGTTCCTTTGACTTTATTTCAAGCAATGTAGCAGCTATAACTATAAATTCCGAAGTAATTTCTAAATCCATTTCTTTCATTTTACTTATGTAATCTAAGTACTGAGTAGTTATATCAGATATTCTAACATTATATATTCCCATTTCATTTTTTTTAATAAGATGTAGTAATAAATCAAAAGGTCCTTCAAAGTTAGAAATCTTTATATTTAATGCCATTTAATATCTCCCCTAATATAATATCGTTCAACCACTTCTATCCCTCTTATTATAATTAAATCCTAATACTTTGTCTATTTTTTAAAAAAATAGATTTAATATGTCGATTCTGATAAAGTTTTTTGAATAATTTTACCCTTTTATCTTTTAAAGTATTGATTTTTTTTTTTATATAGTATACTTTAAAGAAAAAAGTAAAGAATTAGTACAAAACATTATGTTATCAAATAAAAGAAAGCAGAGGAATATAAATGAATTTTAAAATACATATACCTAAAAATCCTGCTTTAGCAATAAAAATGTTAGTTGATGCAGGTTTTGAAGCAGGTGTTGTGGGGGGATGTACCCGTGATGCTATTATGGAGGAAGAGCCTCATGATTGGGATATATGCACATCTGCTACACCAGACGAAATCCAAGTAGTGTTCAGAGACTTTAAACAGCTTGGTATAGGATTAAAACATGGCACAGTTGTTATTATTATGGATGGTGAAGAAATTGAAATTACTACTTACAGAATAGATGGTGAATACTCTGATTGCCGCAGACCAAACAATGTATATTTTACAAAGAATTTAATAGAAGATTTAAGCCGCAGAGATTATACTCAAAATGCTATCTTTTTCAATGAATTTCAGGGAATTATAGACCCCTTTAATGGAGTATCTGATATTGAACATAAAATTATTAGATGTGTAGGAAATGCAAATAAAAGATTACAAGAAGATGCTTTGAGAATTTTAAGAGGCATTAGATTTGCATCTACGCTGGGATTTAAAGTTGAAGAATCTACGAAAACAGCTATGCTTAGAAATAAAGAACTATTAAAAAATATCTCTAAAGAACGTATTACCGTTGAATTTGTAAAAATGCTTCAAGGTAAAAATGCAGTTAATATACTTGATGAATTTCAAGATATCATAACATATATTATTCCAGAAACAAAATCTATGGTTGGGTTTAAACAACACAATCCCTACCATATTTATGATGTTTGGAAACATACACTTGTTGCAACTAATAATGTTGAAGGATTAATATTAAAATTGACTATGTTTTTTCATGACATCGGAAAAACAAGCTGCTACACTATCGATGGGCAAGGAATAGGTCATTTTTATGGTCATGCAGATATTTCTGCTAAAATTACATCTGAAATCTTTAAGAGAATGAAAATTACAAATGCAGAAGGAATTAATGCAGCTGACTTAAAAGATATTATAGAATTAATTAAATATCATGACATTATGATTCACCCAACAAAACCAAGTGTTAAAAAAATGTTATGGAAATTAGATGGTAGTGCATTACAATTTAAGCGACTACTTTCAGTAAAAAGAGCTGATGCTTTAGCTCAATCTCCCACTAATTTAGCTAATCGCTTAAAAGAAATTCATACAATTGAAGAACTCTTAAATGAGGTGCTTACAGAAACTAATTGTTTTACATTAAAAGATTTAGCTATCACCGGAAAAGATTTAATTGCTCTTGGTATTCCACCTGGTAAAAGTATTGGAAAACTATTAAATAAATTACTTGAATCTGTAATTGATGAAAAATTACTAAATGAAAAAGAGACATTGTTATCTGAAGCACAAAAATATATAAATTTATCATAAGTATACTATAAAAAATTAAGCTATGTTAAGAATATAAACTTTTATCTCCTAACATAGCTTATAATGCTATACAGATTTATCAAATAAATTTTTAAAATTAAACTTTAAATTATCTAAGAAGTTAGATCTCTGGATATCTCTATCACAATATATCTTAACTTTACCCGATAACTTACCATCTACATATACTTCACAGTAGCCAATTACTTCACCCTTGTTATAACGCTTCTTCTCCATATTTACTATACATTTCTTTTCTACTTTAGAATTGGATCCTCTTTCTAAAGTAATATTTAAATCTTCTAAAGCTCTGGCCATAAAGAATTTATCTTCACTTTTACCTATTTTTATTTTTTCTATATCTTTATCCTTTTCTACAACCTTTTTAGATTCAAACTTAGAAAATCCATAATTCATAAGCATACTTGCGTCTCTATTTCTTACTTTAAAAGTTGGAGCGCCCATTATTACCGCAAGAACTCTTACTCCATCTCTAACTGCTGTGGTAGATATGCAATACTTAGCCTCATTTGTAAAACCGGTTTTAAGTCCATCACAGCCTTTGAAAAATCTTACTAACTTATTATGATTTACAAGCCCTATAGGTGATTTTCTACCTTCAGATATAGTCTCCATATATGTACCTGTATATTTTAAAACTGCAGGGTGTTTTAAAAGTTCTCTTGACATAAGTGAAATATCATATGCTGTAGTTACATGTCCTGGTGCTGAAAGTCCACAACAATTTTTAAAGGTTGTATCTTTCATACCTAATTCTTGTGCTCTATCATTCATAAGTTTTACAAACGCTTCTTCACTTCCAGATAGATATTCTGCCATGGCTGTCGCTGCATCATTACCTGAAGCTATAGCTATACCCTTTAGAATCTCCTCTACGGTTCTAACCTCACCTGTATCTAAAAGCATGCTACTATTCCCATTCTTACCCTTCATCTTTGCATTTTCACTAACAGTCATTTTATCCGTAAGCTTAATTTTACCTGAATCTACTGCTTCCATTGCTAAAAGCATAGTCATTATCTTAGTTACTGAGGCTGGAGCTAACTTTTCGTGAGAATTTTTTTCATACAATATCTTGCCTGAATTTGGCTCCATAAGTAGCGCAGATTTGGCTTCAACTTGAATTCCTCCCTCTTCTTGCGCCTTAGCCTTTACAGGAGAAAAGGATATGCCACTAAAAATAAGTGCCCCTATTAAAATTTTACTTATTATTTTTTTATTGATTTTTTTCATGTCTAATATTCCTCCTTCCTTTCAATAGTATTTTCTCCTGCATTTTAGAAATTTATCCACTAAAAAATGTTTTAAAAAATTATGAACATTATTTGTCATACATTTTGTGGTAATTACAATATACTTTATTGAAAGGAGGTATTATATAATTAACTCTTATAAATTAAATAATCATATAAGTTAACTAGAGGGGGGAAAAATTGTGTTCTTAAAAAAACTTAAAAGTTTTTCATTAACTAAAGCATTAACAACTTTATTGCTAACCTTCTTACTAATTATTTCTTTTTCCACATTTACATTTGCTAAAGAGCTAGATAGCTATAATGAAGGTTTTAAATTTGGTAAGGAGTACAAATTACAAATTTTACAAAACCTAAAGGAGGTTAAGGACAAAGCCTCTAAAAACAATATTGACATTAGCACTTTAAATAGCGATTTAGACAAAGTAGAAAAAATGTATACTGAAGTCCTACCTGAAAAGCTAAACTGGATAAAGGGACTATCTGAAAGCACAGGAATTCCTTACAGAGATCTACTTATATTTAATACATTTGATAAGAATTTATTAGGCTTACAAGGGGAATGTACTACATTTATAGCACATGGTAAAGCTTTAAAAGATGGTACAGGATCTATGATAATGAAAAATCGTGATTTGGGTGCTACTTCTTTATGTGAAGTATCCTTAGAACAAGCAGCTACTCATGCAAATAATGAACTTTATCAGGCAGCTTATATAGATATACCTGAAGCAGAAAAAACATATAAATTTGTTGGTGACCGTACTGCTGGTAGATGGGGTTATGCAATGGGAATAAATGAGCATCAAGTAATAGTAGCAGATAATGATGCTCCATCTAGAGACACTCTCGCTTTTAATACTGGCCTTCATGATAATGACCTTATAAGACTTACACTTGAAAGAGCAAAAACTGCACGTGAAGGTGTAGACATAGTAGGAAAATTAGTAGAGAAATATGGTGTAGCCTGGGGCGGAATAATGTACGAAATCGGTGACCCAAATGAATTATGGGTAGTTGAAGTTACTGGATACAGATGGGCTGCCAAGAAATACACAAATGCAGTTTCCGCAAGGTCCAATCAATATCAGATTGAAGATGATTATGATTTATCTTCTAAAGACTTGATAACTTTTGCAGAAAAACAAGGTTGGGTTCAAAAAGGATTAAGTAAGATCAACTTTAGAAAAACTTACGGAAGTACCACATTATATCCAGAAGATAATGACCTTTCCAAACGCCAAGCAGCAGAAAAATTATATTCTACAGAACAACGTTATCAAAGAGCAATGGAGCTTATGAAAAAATCTTTTGGAAATATAACACTTGAGACTATGATGAAAGGTTCAAGAGACCATTATGACACCTATACTTTACCAAGTGGTAAAGTTGTTAATACAAATCAAATTCCTTTCTATAGTTTAGGTGACAAAAATTTTGCTAACTGGGAAAACAATGAATTCATTATAGATTTCCCAAAAGATGATAAGGTTTCCACAAACCTTTATATACGTGGACTATGCAGCCACGACTTAGGTTGGGGAAGAACTATGTCTTCAGCAGTTTTATGGGCTAGACCAAATGTTCCTAACGAACTAGGATTAATGCTTCATTCTTTTTCACCTCCATGTGGTTCAATCTTTGTTCCTTTTTATGTTGGAATAGATAAAGTGCATCCAGATTTTCAAGGACCTGCAGCTGCAGCTCTCTTCCAGCAAATTGATACAAGAACATTTGCATTTTACCAAGATTACCATAATATAATAAGGGCAAAATTTGATCCTTATGAAAAAGATATGCTTTCTAAGATTCAAAACATTGAAGGCAAGTATATGGAATCAAGATCAAAGGCTGTACTAAATTCTTTCTGTTATGACGAATGCCAAGCTGCAGTTGATTTAGCTAAAGCTGTCCAGGAAGATATCACCAAAGCTGCAGTAGATAAAAATGATTGGACTCCAAGAAAAGTCGATTAATTGTAAAATTAACTAATAAATAAGTACAAAATATTAAAGAGAGTATTACACTATGATGTAATGCTCTCTTTAATATTATTTTACTATATCATATATGAGCGGAATTATATCTTCATACTTATCACTTATTACATAATTATTTAATATGTCTTTTTTAGCCTTCTCTGCCTTGTTTATATCATTAGCATGTATATATGCTAAAATGTCACCTTTCTTTACTTTATCTCCTCTTTTCTTATTTAAAACTATTCCAACAGAAAGATCTATTATATCTTCCTTAGTAGCTCTTCCAGCACCTAATTCCATAGCTATAATTCCTATACTTTCTGCATGTATTTTATTTACATATCCATCCTCTTTACTTTCTACGGGAATCATAAACTCTGATTTAGGTAGCTTATCTGTATCATCTATACAGGAAGTTTCTGAGCCTTGTGCAATCACAAACTCTTTAAGCTTATTTAATGCTTTGCCGCTTTCAATTGTATCCATAAGCATATTTCTTGCTTCATTATCACTAACAGCTTTTCCAGCTAAAATCACCATTTGAGATCCCAAAGCTAAGCATAATTCTAATAAATCCTTAGGTCCATTTCCCTTTAATGTATCTATAGCTTCTTTAACTTCCAAAGCATTTCCTATTGCTAAGCCCAGTGGTTGATCCATATCCGAAATTATAGCTATTACCTGTCTTCCTACATGATGACCTATATCTACCATTTCTTGTGCAAGCTTGTGGGCATCTTCTTTAGTTTTCATGAAGGCTCCTTCTCCAACTTTAACATCTAGAACAATTGCATCAGCACCTGAAGCAATTTTTTTACTCATTATGCTAGATGCTATTAGAGATATATTATCTACAGTAGCAGTAACGTCTCTTAATGCGTAAAGCTTCTTATCTGCAGGAGCTAAGTTACCTGTTTGCCCTCCTACTACAAGTTTTATTTTGTTTACGTTTTCTATAAACTTTTGCTCACTCATCTCTACTGATAATCCCTTAAAAGCTTCTAACTTATCAATAGTCCCTCCTGTGTGACCAAGTCCCCTTCCAGACATTTTAGCTACTGGTATTCCAAGTGCTGCTACCATAGGTCCTAGTACCAGTGTAGTAGTATCACCTACCCCTCCTGTACTATGTTTATCTACTTTTATTCCATTGATTTTAGATAAGTCTAAAATATCACCTGACCCTGCCATAGCCATAGTTAAATCTGCAGTCTCTCTTTTACTCATCTTTTGAAAAAATATTGCCATAAGTAATGCAGATGCTTGATAGTCTGGTATATTGCCATTAGTATAATTTTGCACAAAATATTCTATTTCTTCCTTACTAAGCTCACTGCCATTTCTCTTTTTTAGTATAATATCATACATTCTCATACATATCACCCCATTTAATCAATAGTTAATAATTAAGAGTTAGAAAGGATTTCTTCTGAAAAACCAGAAGAAATCCTACTTAAATCAATAATTATTAACTATAATTTCTTTACTATTCCCTTTACTAAGTTAACAAACTTAGCCATTGCCTTATTTGCTGTTTCCACTACCTTTGAATGATCTAATGGTTCCAAATTATCAGCTATAGCCATATCAGTTATACATGAAATTCCAAGCACCTTCATTCCCATATGATTTGCTGCTATTACTTCTGGTACTGTAGACATTCCAACTGCATCTCCACCTAATATTCTAAGCATTCTTAGTTCCGCTGGTGTTTCATAAGTTGGTCCTGACACTGCTGTATATACTCCCTTTTGAACCTTTATATTTAGTTTTGTCGCACACTCAAAAGCAAGTTTTACTAAATCTTTATTATATGCGCTAGACATGTCTGGAAATCTTGGTCCTAATTCTTCAAAATTTCTCCCTATAAGTGGGTTAGTACCCATAAAGTTTATATGGTCTGTAATTATCATTAAATCTCCTGGTTCAAACTCTGGATTCATTCCACCTGCAGCATTTGAAACTAATATATTTTCTATACCTAAAGCTTTCATTACCCTTATTCCAAATACTACTTGGTCCATGGCATATCCTTCATAGTAATGAAATCTTCCATTAAAAGCTATTACTTTTTTACCTTCTAATTCCCCAATAATTAATTCTCCCTTATGACCTGCAACTGTAGATACAGGAAATCCAGGGATATCTTGATATTTTATTACTTTTTTATTCTCTATATTATTTACTATACTTCCAAGCCCAGTTCCAAGTATTATTGCTGAGTCAAATTTGCTGCTATCTATACTTTGTATATATTTCTTTGCATCTTCTATCTTATGTAATAAACTTCTCATGGTTTAGCCGCTCCTTATAATTACATTTTTTCTACAATATTTGTAATAAGTCTAGTAAAGGTATCTTTAACTCTATTAGACGTCTCTATTACCTCTTGATGATTTAATGGTTGATTTAGTATTCCTGATGCCATATTTGTAATGCATGAGATGCCAAGAACTTTAAGTCCTGCATGTTTTGCAACTATTACCTCAGGTACAGTAGACATTCCTACTGCATCACCACCTATTATTCTTATCATTTTTACTTCAGCTGGCGTTTCATAGGTTGGTCCTGGCATCATAACATAAACTCCCTTTTGAATATTTATATTATGAGTTTTTCCAACTTCTTCTGATAAGTTAACTAAATCCTTATCATAAGGCATGCTCATATCTGGAAATCTAGGCCCAATTTCTTCATCATTTTTCCCTATTAATGGATTATTAAATACAAAGTTTATATGATCTGTAATTATCATTAAATCTCCTGGATTAAAGCTTGTATTTACTCCTCCTGCTGCGTTTGTAACTATTAAAGTCTTTATACCTAAAAACTTCATTATATGTATAGGAAGAGCTATTATCTCCATTGGATGTCCTTCATAATAATGAATTCTTCCTTGCATCATTACCACATCTTTTCCACTTAATTTCCCAAATACATACTGCCCTGCATGACCTACTACAGTAGACTTAGGCATATTAGGTATATCCTCATATTTCACTATAACTTTATTTTCTACTTTTTCTGCTAAATCTCCTAGTCCTGACCCAAGAATTATTCCTATTTCAGGAGAAATATCTATTTTTGATTTTATAAAATCAACACTTTCTTTTACCTTTTCTAAGTTCATACAATGTCCTCCCTTTATGCCCTAGGATGTGCCTTTTTATACACTTCAGCAATTTTGCTTTTCCTAGATATACTTGAATATATTTGAGTTGCAGCCATATCTTTATGACCTAAAAGTTCTTGAACAGATTTTATATCTGCTCCATTTTGTAAAAGATGAACTGCAAAAGAATGCCTTAATGTGTAAGAGGTTATTTCTTTATTTATTCCTGCTATTTTTGCATATTGTTTTATTATCTTCCAGAAACCTTGCCTTGTCATTTTAGTACTTTGTAAATTTAAAAATAAATATTCTAAATTATATATATTAAGTAAGCTTCTTATTTTAAGATAATTATTAATACAATCTACAGCATAACTTCCTATTGGTATTATTCTCTCCTTATTTTTGCTTCCTCTACATTTTATGTAAGATAACTTAAGATTAACATCAAAGGTTGTTATATTTAAAAGTTCAGTAACCTTTACTCCAGTAGCATACATTACCTCCAGCATAGCTTTGTCTCTTACGCCCTTTTCTGTTGTTAAATCTGGTGAATTAAGAAGTTTATTAACTTCCTCTAGCGTAAGTATTTGTGGCATATTACGCTCTATTTTAGGTATTTCATAATTTATGACAGGGTCTTCATTTATAATCCCCTGCTTCTTTAGGAATTTGTAAAAATTTCTTATAGCAATTATGTTTCTTACAATAGATGAATTAGCCTTTTTATTTTTATGTAGTTCTTGAACAAAAGCCATTATACTTATATCATCTACACCATTTAAATCCTCATTCCTAAGTAAAATAAATTTTAAAAATCTATCTATATCTCTTTTATATGCATCTAAAGTATTCTTACTCATATTTTTACTCTTTAAATAATTAATATACCTTAATAGAAATTCATCCATGTTTTTTCTTCTCCTATGTATCTTATAATATATTACTTCCACAAAACGATGAAAAATCCTTTAATATTTTAAAAATTCCTGAAATATATATATATAATTATATAATATGTCAATATTTCTATTAATAATATTGTATACTAAAATACTGTTATCATAAACAGCTACTTTATCAACAAAGTAATAAAAAAATATGTCTAAAATAAAAGGAAAAATTTCTCCAAAGAATAGCAGTATAAAAAAACACTTTACTATTTTTATAACTAGAGATTCTTCTAAAATTCTTATATTCATAATTTCTCCTCCCTGCATGTCCTATATGATTTATAAAGAAATTTTTTATATAATTATTTTTAATATATTAGGAATTATATAGGCTTCCATAAAGAATCCAACAAACATTACAGCTATTATTGCCAAAAATGAACAAGAATAACTTAACATCTTAATCCATATATTTTCTTTTACTCTTCTGTCAATTCTTTCTTTAAGAAAGTTAAGCGAAAATTCCATAGCAAGCACTGATGCAATTATCATGCAAGGTATATATATTATATTTTGAATAATAACTCCAAATATTGCAATACCTATTCCCTTTAATCCCACTGAATTAATTATAAAGCTTATTGTAAAACCTAATGTATATCCCTTTATAATTCCAATTATAAGTATTACAGGAATTCCTACCATGGTCATTCCTAATAACCAAATAAATAATATAAATGGAATATTACTTCTTATAGTATTTAAAAATACTCCCTTATAATTCAAGTTTTCTGTATTTAAATACTCAGTAAAACCTTGAAAATAACTAATTAAATCTGTTTTATATATCTCTCCCATATATTTTACTGTATATACTCCAAGTACCATTCCTGTGAATATACATATTAAGCTTATAACATAAAGCCAAAAATTTTCTTTTATATGATCATTTAAGCCCAGAACAAAATTATTTCTGCTCATATATTTTCCCCCTTGTTATTCACCTCTTAATATTTATGAATAAAGAGCTGAAAATATACTAATAAACATCTATAAATTCATTTAAAATAAAAACTCCGTAAAAATTACGGAGTTTTTATTTTAAATGATTATTTTAGGCATTATTTGATGCTCTATTTTTAAGTCTTAATTTATCAGCAACCATTGCGATGAATTCACTGTTTGTAGGCTTGCCTTTGTCAGTGTGTATTGTATAGCCAAAGAGCCTGTTAATAGTGTCTACTTGACCCCTGCTCCATGCTACTTCAATGGCATGTCTTATAGCTCTTTCTACCCTGCTTGCAGTTGTATTGAATTTCTTAGCAATAGATGGGTACAGCTCCTTAGTAACTGCTGAAAGAAGTTCCATATCATTTACAACCATTGTAATTGCTTCTCTTAAATACATATACCCTTTTATATGAGCAGGAACCCCTATTTCATGGATTATATTTGTGATTTCTGCTTCTAAGTCCATGGGTTCATTCTTATTAACTCTTACTTCAATATTTTCTGATATTGGAACACTTCTTTTTACTTCATCGCTTGATATTGTGTTATTAAACATTTGCCTTATTCTCTTAGTAAACACATCCATATCAAATGGTTTTACAACATAATAGTCTGCTCCTAATGTAATTGCTCTTTGAGTAATCTTATCTTGTCCTACTGCAGATAGAACTATTATTCTAGGCATAGGATCTATATTCATCCCATTTAGTCTCTCTAGAACTCCTAATCCATCTAGATGCGGCATAATAATATCTAAAACAACTAAATCAGGCTTTTTTTCCTCAATTAATTTTAAAGCCTCTAAACCATCCTTAGCTATACCAACTACCACAATATCTCTTTGATTTAATAAATAATCATTTAAAATGTTACAAAATTCTTTGTTATCGTCTGCAATAACTACATTAATTTTTGAATCTACCATAAACCTACTCCCCTTTTCAAATTAATTCCCATATCTTAACAAATAATAAATTCGACAAAAGATAGAGAATTCCTTCTAAATAAAAAAATATTTTATCAAAACTATAATAGAATAGACAATATTTTTATACATTATCTATTCTATTATACTAACTATTTATTAAATTGTTAATTGTTATATTTCACCATATCAGCTTCTTTTAACATCCATTCTATATATATACCATATCCTGTATCTGGTTTGTTTATAAGAACATGTGTTACTGCACCAACTATCTTATTATCTTGTATTATAGGACTTCCACTCATTCCCTGTACTATACCACCGGTTTTATTTAAAAGTTCTTTATCAGTAACCTTAATTATCATACTTTTAGGTCCCGGCGCACTTTGTGGAAGCAACTTTTCAATTATTATATCATAAGTTTTAGGTTGATTTCCCTCAATAGTAGTATATATTTTTGCTGGACCTTCTTTTATTTCATGTCTTAAAGCTATAGGCATTTTTTTTGCATACTTATTTTTAAGTTCTAAATTTGCTTTACCAAAAATACCACATTCGCTGTTTCTTGAAATTTTTCCAAGAACTATATCTTCATCAATAAATATTCCTTTTAATTCTCCTGGTGCCCTTTTTACACCTTTTCTTACAGAAACGATGGATGAATTTATTATTTGTCCTGATCCCAATGGAAGTATTGACCCTGTATCAACATCTGTTATTGGATGACCTAATGCTGCAAAGATCTTATTGTCATCATCATAAAATGTTAAAGTTCCAACTCCTGCAGTAGAGTCTCTTACCCATAATCCAATTTTATATTTTCCATTTATGTCTTTAATAGGTTTTATAACCTTCTCCATTGTTTTTCCTTGTCTATCTATAATTACATTTAAATCTTTCCCTTCTGCAATATTGACTAAAGATGAAGTTTTTTCCGTACCTGTAACTTTATCACCATTTATTTCAATAATATTATCTCCAATTTCTATACCTGATTGAGCCCCTGGACTTGTAATTTTTCCTTTAGAAGTTTCTACATCTGATAATGCAATTACTAAAACACCTTTTGTTTTAAGCTTTACTCCTACTGGTTGCCCTCCTGGGTATAGCTTTATTTCTTCTGGAACTGACTTTACTTCTACAGTTTTAACCTTTAATATTCCAAGTAAACTTACATTTACATTTTTACTTTGGCTATTTAATCTACTGGATGCACTTACAGTATTTTCTTGAACTAATTTTATTATATTGCTTGATTCAAGCTTCTCTCCTTCTCTTATAAAAATTGTAGTTGGTATATTGAAGGCTTGATAATAGGCAACCAAAGTAAATAACAGGATGGATAACACAAAACAAAGTGTATATTTAATTTTAAATTTTCTCATCATTATACCTCCTGTCTTTCTTTTTATATCCTTAAGTTGCCCAGTTCAAAAATTTATTATGTTATTATTCTTTTGTATAAGCAGTTAAGTATTACTTGTTTAAACTAAAATTAATAATTAAAATCAAAAAAAAGGTTACAATAACATTATTTATTGTAACCCTTTTCTTCTTTTATATACTTTTAATCACATGTCTAGTTTCTTACGATTAGCTAAGGCTATCATTTCCTCAGCATGTCTCAATGTAAGAGTAGTTACTTCTGTTCCGCCTATCATTCTAGCTATTTCTTGTGCTTTCTCTTTATCGTTTAATTTATTTATAGATGTATATGTCTTATTGTTTATAACTTCTTTAGCAACCTGATAATGAACATCAGATATACAAGCTATTTGCGGAAGATGAGTTACACAAAAAACCTGATGTGTCTTAGAAATACTATACATTTTTTCTCCTACACTTTGTGCAATTCTTCCACTAATTCCAGTATCTATTTCATCAAAAATTACAGATGGAATTTTATCTTTATTTACAAATACTGTTTTTAAAGCTAGCATAATTCTCGATAATTCCCCACCTGACACAACTTTCTCTAATGGCTTTAGTGGTTCTCCAGGATTAGTAGAAATTAAGAATTGAACCTTATCTAGTCCACTTTCATTTAATTCCTCTTTTAATTCTACAGAAACTTTAAAAGTACTTTTTTCTAAGCCTATATAATTTAATTCTTCTTTTATTTTAACTTCCAAAATATTTGCAAATTTCTCTCTAAGTGAATGTATTTCAAGTGCCTCTTCTTTAAGGTCTTTTATTATACTCTCTTTTTTATGATTTAATTCTTCTATTATAGCCTCACTATTTATAAGTTCTTCGTATTTCACATTTATTTTATCTCTATAATTCAAAATTTCTTTTATACTATTTCCATATTTCTTTTTTAAACTACCAATTTGAAAAAGCCTGCTGTTTATAATATTTAATTCTTCTTCATCATAATATATAGTGTCCTTAATCTCTCTAATATCTCTTGTATTTTCTTCTAAATTATAGTAGATTTCTTCTAATGAAATAGATATTTTTTTTATTTTTTCCATGTGATTTTCTACAGACTTCAAATCTCTTACTATAGATCCTATGCTGTCAATTATAGAAGATGTGTTTTCATCTCCGTCATATAACATTTTATAGCTTAACGATAAAGACTTATTTATTTTTTCAGAGTTAGATAGTATATTGTATCTTTCTTCTAGCTCTTCTTCTTCTTCTATTTTCAAATTAGCAGCATTTATCTCTTCTAATTGATATTTTAAAAAATCTATTGTCTTTTCTCTTTCTCCATTCTTTCCTGCCAAATTTAATATTTTATTTTCTATTTCATTTAACTCTTTATATAGATTTTTATATTTGTTTAAATATTTTTTTAATGATTCTTCTCCAAAGTAATCCAAATAGGTTATATGATTAGAATAGCTTAATAAATTTTGATTTTCATGTTGTCCATGTATATCAATTAGAGTCTCTGTAAGCATTTTAAGTTGCGAAAGAATAATTGATCTTCCATTTACTTTAGCAATACTTTTTCCTGATTGAAATGTTTCTCTGCTTATTATTATCCAATCCTCATATTCTATCCCTTGCTTTATAAGTTCTTCCTTAGACTTCTCATTTTCTAAGGTAAATATAGCTTCTACAAAGGTTTTATCTTCTCCTGTTCGTATAAAATCTCTATTGAATTTGCCTCCTAAAACATAATTTATAGCATCAATTAATATAGACTTTCCTGCTCCTGTTTCTCCAGAAAGCACGTTAAATCCATTATCAAACGAAATGCTTAATTCTTCAATTAAAGCAAAGTTCTTAATATTTAACTGAAGAAGCATCTTTAGTCCTCCTGTTCTAATAGCATTTTTTTCATTCTTTGCGTTATAATTGAAGCTTGTTCCTCGGTTCTTGCCATTACAAATATAGTATTGTCCCCTGCAAGCGTTCCAGCAATCCCCTGAAAATGCAGTGTATCTATGGCTTCTGCTGCTGCTGAAGCTGAGCCGGATAATGTCTTTATAACCACAAAATTATTTACATTTTCTACACTTGTGACAGTTTGAGTAAATATATTTACAAGCTTATTTGATAGATAGTTTTCAGTATGCATTATAGTTGCATATTTATATTTTCCTGAATTTGATAGTACTTTTATAAGTTTTAATTCTTTTATATCGCGAGATACTGTTGCCTGAGTTACATTCATTCCACCTTTTCTAAGTTCCTCTGCTAATTCTTCCTGTGTTTCAATGTCTTTACCAGTAATTAGTTCTAATATTTTGGCGTGACGAGTTACCTTCATATATTTCACCTTCACATTCTTTCGTTATAAATATAATTTTTTTCTTAAAATACTAAAATAATCTTCTCCATTTAATCTTATAAGCTTACATTTATATGGCGCATTTTCTATTATTATATCATTTATAATGCCTAAATCTACTGACTCAAGTCCGTCTGCTGCAACATGTATATTGCTTCTTCTACGTTCAGTTGTAATTTTTATTTTACTATCCCCATGAAGGACTATACTTCTCATCCCTAATGAATGGGAACAAATAGGTGTGATACTTATCACATCTAACGTAGGATATATTATGGGTCCACCTGCTGAAAGAGAATAGGCTGTGGATCCTGTTGGAGTTGATATTATAACTCCATCAGATACAAATGTAGTATAATAGTTATCATTTACATAAATTTTATATTTTGCTACTCTTCCAATAGCACCTTTAGCTATAACTACATCATTTAGTGCATAAAGTATTCTCTGATCATTAGGAAATTCAATAGCACATTGTATCATTTTTCTATTTTCTAAAGTATAGTTATTATTTAAAATGTTTTTTATAGCAAAACTAAAATCCGCACTTTCTACCTCTGCCAAAAAACCTAAATGTCCTATATTTATCCCCAAGATAGGTACACCATATTTAGAAACATATTTAGATGTATTAAGTATGGTACCATCTCCACCAAGTACAATTACCACATCAAGATCTTTGCTTTCTTCATCTTCTAGTCCATTACAATCCTTATATACTTTTATATTGATATTATTATCTTGATTTTTTATCTTTTGTACAATAGAAGCTAATATATTCCCATTAATATCCTTATCTGTATTTACATTAATCCCTATATTTTTCATTATTTTACCTCGTCTAATTGTCCATGAGATAAATTTACTATATCTTTTATTTTTTCATCTTTGAAATCAGAGAATATTTCATTGTTTTTAGTAAAATATATTAAATATTCAATATTACCTTCAGGTCCCTTAATAGGGGAATAATCTATATTTATAATGTTAAGACCCATATTTTTAATAAATGTTACTATTTTTAGTATTACCTCTTCATGTGTTGACTTTTCTCTTACTACTCCTTTTTTACCAACCTTATCCCTTCCAGCTTCAAATTGAGGTTTTATTAATGCCATTATAGAACCTTTATCATTTAATAAATTTATTGCTGCAGGAATTATTTTTTCTAAAGAAATAAAAGAGACATCTATACTTGCAAAATCTGCATATTCTCCTATCTCTTCATAGGTAACATATCTAAAGTTGGTTCTTTCCATGCATACTACTCTTGGATCTACTCTAAGTTTCCAAGCTAACTGTCCATATCCTACATCTATAGAGTATACCTTACATGCTCCATTTTGAAGCATACAATCTGTAAACCCACCTGTTGAAGCACCTATATCTATACATACTTTATCTTTAAGATCTATCTCAAAGGATTTTATTGCCTTTTCAAGCTTATATCCTCCCCTACTTACATAGGGCATTTTTTCTCCCTTAAAATCTATGTTTGAAGTTGTTTTGACTTTTTCTCCGCACTTGTCAACTCGAAGTCCATCTACAAATATTTCTCCTGCCATTATACTTGCACGCGCTCTCTCTCTTGAAGAAAAGATACCCTTTTCTACTAAAAGTATATCCAGTCTTAATTTACTTTCTGCCATACTCTACTCCTTTTTATATAAATTTTATTACTTTTTCTACTATTCCATCACTATCAATACCGCTAGCTTTATAAAAGACATCTACATTACCATGAGGAATAAATTCATCTTTAAATCCTAAATTTATAACCTTAGCCGTTGAATTTGTACTTTGAATATATTCTGATACCAAAGAGCCAAACCCTCCTGTAACTATGTTATCTTCTACGGTAATAATAATTTTCTTTGTTTTAGAAAACTTACTTAACAGCTCAATATCTATAGGCTTTACAAATATTGCATTTACAACTCCTATTTTAATTCCCATCCTTAATAGCTTTTCTCTAGCAATTAATGCATTTTGAACCATCTTTCCTACTGCTATTATGCTAATATCTCCCTCATCATAAATTGTTTCCCACTTACCATATTTAAATTCAGTTACAGGGTTTAAATTTAAATCTAAAACATCTCCACCTCTTGGATATCTTATGGCTATAGGACTATTTTGATTTAATGCCCATTTAAACATAGGTTCCATTTCTTCTACACATTTTGGAGCCATTATAGTCATATTGGGTATATGAGATAAATACGACAAATCAAATACTCCTTGGTGAGTTTCTCCATCTGCACCTACTATTCCTGCTCTATCAATAGCAAGTATTACAGGAAGCTTTTGAATACATATATCATGTACTACTTGATCATAAGCTCTTTGAAGAAATGTAGAATATACCGCAAATACTGGCTTTAGACCTTGAGAGGCCATTCCTGCTGCCATAGTTACTGCATGCTGTTCTGCTATACCTACATCAAAAAACCTACCTTTATATTTATGTTCAAACTGCTGAAGTCCTGTCCCATCCTTCATTGCTGCGGTGATTGCAACTATCCTATCATCTTCTTCTGCTAATTTAACCATTGCATTACCAAAAGCTTTGGAATATGATATTCCTCCTGTCACAGCAACCTCACCACTTTGTAAGTTAAATGGTCCTATACCGTGAAACTTTCCTGGATTCATTTCAGCAAATTTATATCCCTTACCCTTTTTAGTAACAATATGTATGATTACAGGTCCATTAATTGACTTTGCTTTTTCTAAAATTTCACTTACTTCCTTAATATTATGTCCATCGATAGGTCCTAAGTATTTTATTCCCATGTTTTCAAAAAGCATTCCTGGAACCACCATCTGTTTTATGCCATTTTTAACTCTTTCTAAGGTACGAGCCATACTGTCACCTATACTAGGTATCTTTTTTAAGATTCCATCTATATCTTGTTTTAATTTAGCATATCCAGGCTCCATTCTTATTTTGCTTAAATATGCAGACATTCCACCTACATTTTTACCTATGGACATTTGATTATCATTTAATATTATTATCATCTTAGTTTTACTGTATCCCACATCATTTAATGCTTCAAAAGCCATTCCACCGGTTAAAGCTCCATCACCAATTACAGCTAGAACTTCATTCTTTTCACCTTTTAAATCTCTAGCTCTTGCCATACCTAATGCTGCAGAAATAGAAGTGCTGCTGTGACCTGTTTGAAAATGATCATATTCACTTTCGGAAACTTTAGGGAAACCACTAAGTCCACCATATTTTCTTAAAGTTTTAAATTCACTCATTCTTCCACTTAATATTTTATGAACATAGCATTGATGCCCTACATCCCATACTATTTTATCCTTTTTAAAATTGAATATATTGTACAAGCTCAAAGTAAGTTCTACTACTCCAAGATTTGATGCTAAATGCCCACCGGTCCTGGAAACATTCTCTATTAGAAAGCCTCTTATCTCATTGGCCAGACCATTTAATTCCTCTATAGTCATATTCTTAATGTCATTTGGTTCTTTATATTCATTTAAAATATTTATCATAATTATCTATCCTTTTTTATAAAATATATAATCTTAGATACTTTATCTATTACTTTATTACTTTGGTTCATTGCAAAACTTTTTCCAGCAGCCTTTCCGCCTATGGTAGCTGCTGCTATAATTGATCCTATAATAGCTGATATAAGAGCAGCATTTAATTCAGGTAATGCTATAATAACTTTTGCCAAAATTAAAGCACCTATTCCTCCACTCACTATACCACATATATCCCCTATTACATCATTGCAAAAATTAGATACCTTATCTGCATTTTTTATAAGTTTTATTGCAATTTTTGCTCCAGGAAGTTTTTTAGCTGCCTTTGCATGAAAAGGTTTTTCCTGAGCTGCAGTAACCGCCACTCCTATTATATCAAATACAACACCTAAGATTATTATAAAAATTAATATAACAAAAGCTACTAATATATTTACATTTCTTAGTAGCACATCAGACAAAAGATTAACACTACCAGATATTAATATAGACCATAATATTATGGTCACTACCCAGCTTGTTTCTTTCTTTTTTTTATTATTTTTTTTCAAACTATTAGAATTAATTTTACCGTCAGCGTCCAAAACTTATATCCTCCAAAATATGTATATAAAAAGGTGGTAATAAACTGAGTAAACCTTGCGGCTTAGGTCCAGTAGGATTTCCCATAGGTCAACCTAAATGTCGCCATTTTGGCGGTTTCCCTTTAATTCCCTATCTGCTTTGTTGCCAAAAGCAGGACTGGATTGCCACTTAGTCCGCACTGCAATCCTCAGCATATTTCAAGTAGAACAGTCTAGGAGTTTTCCCCAACAGTTAGGTATCTCCCTAGCCTCTTTTGCAGCTTAGGTTTCAGCAAACAGATTCCTTTAATTTTGGCCAAAATTAAATGGTGTTACTGCTTTCCCCCTAAACCACTCAAGGCAGGCTACACTGCACATAGCTCTTCACCACATTGCAGGTTTAATCCATTTTCGTATAAAAGGTATCTAACCTTTTATACAATAAATGGTCTCCGCGAAGGTAGGGTCAGTTCCCGCATGCCGTTGCGGCTGCCCCATCCTCCTTACTCCCAGCACCAACCCATGACTGGGCGTCATAAGCCAGCACAAGGAACTTCATCGATATGCCCTTTGACGGATTTTTAGCCCCGCCTTCAAAAGATACTTACCCGACTAGAATACTGCACCACCTTTTTAAAGGTTACACTATTATATAGTTTAGATATATATTAAAAACATTATAAATATCTATGTTAATGCTAACCTATTTTATACCTAATATGTTAAAAAGTCAACTTTTTAATATTCCCGTTTTAGGAGAATTAATGTAAGTTTTTCAAGGCTTTCTGTATTTTTATCTATTTTATTTAAAAGCTCTAAGCACTCTTCTGTTAATTTCAAACACATCTGTTTAGATTCTTCTAATCCATATAGTTTTACAAAAGTACTTTTATTACTTTCTATATCTTTTTTTGCTGTTTTGCCTATCTTCGTTGAATCACCTATTATATCTAATATATCATCCTTTATTTGAAACGCCAATCCTAGTTTCTCTCCAAACTCGTTTAATATATTGTATTCTTTCTCTGTACTTTTGCCTAATATTGCTCCAGCAAGTATAGAAGCTTTTATAAGTGCACCAGTTTTTTTGCTATGAATGTAATGCAACTTGTCTTTAGGTATATCTTCATTTTCACTTAATATGTCTACAGTTTGACCGCCTATCATTCCCTCTACCCCTGAAGCTTCTCCAATAAGTAGTGCTGCCTTTGCCCATTTCCTATCTTCTTTTAATGAAAGTTTGAAAAGTATATTTAAAGCTTCATTTAATAGTCCATCTCCTGCAAGCACAGCTAACCCTTCTCCAAAGACTTTGTGATTTGTTGGTTTTCCTCGTCTTAAATCATCATTATCCATACATGGCAAGTCATCATGTATAAGTGAATATGTATGAATCATCTCTAAAGCTCCGCATACAGGAAGTATCTCTTCATAATTATCTTCAAACATATCATATGTTAGTATAGTTAAAATAGGCCTTATTCTCTTTCCTCCAATATTTAAACTATAACTCATTGCTTCATATATTTTTTTATTATAGGAACCTTTATTTTTGAAATAATCTTTGAGCCAAGATTCTACTTCTTCTTTCCCCTTATTGATATTCAAAGTTTTCTTCTCCCTCATTCATAAGTATTTTAATTTTATTTTCTGAATCATTTAAAATCTTATAAAGCTTATTACAAATTTTAATACCTTCTTCATACTTTTTCATCGAGTCCTCTAAAGATATTTCACCACTATCCATGTTACTTAATATTTCTTCTAATTTAGCCATTAATCCTTCATAGCTTTCAGCTTTTCTCCCCATAAACTCCCTCCTTAAGCTTTTTCTATCTTGAACTGCCCTTTTCCATCCTTTAATGTTATATTCACTTCTTGGAGTGATTGTAACTTGTTTAAAGATGATGCTATACTTCCATCCATTGATTCGATAACAGCAAATCCTTTACTTAATATATTCAATGGATTATGAGCTGAAAGAAGTGCACTAGATTTAGATAGCTTTTGTTTTTTTAAATCTAAATTAGTTTTAATATTATAGTTTAATGCTTCTTTGATCTTATCTAATTTATGATATTCATTTACTATTATTCTTTCAGGACTGTTCATTTCTAGATTCCTTTTTAAATTTTCTATATTATTATATCTATCTTTTAAAAGCTGCATCATACGATAATTTAAGGTACTTTTATAATTTGCTACAGAATTTAATATTTCTTCTTTATTAAATACTGCAATTTCTGCAGCAGCAGAAGGTGTAGGAGCTCTTCTATCGCTGACAAAATCAGCAATAGTATAATCCACTTCATGACCTACTCCTGTAATAATAGGTATTTTAGAATTATATATAGCTCTTGCTAAATTTTCATCATTAAATGCCCAAAGTTCTTCAATAGATCCTCCACCTCTTGCAATAATTATTGTATCTAAATCACCCATTTTATTAAAGGTATTAATTCCTCTTATTACATCCTCACTAGCACCTAGCCCCTGTACTAGTGAAGGATATATAATTATTTGACAGTTATTGTTTCTTCTCTTAGATACGTTTATTATATCTCTTATAGCGGCTCCTGTAGGGGATGTAATAACTCCTATTTTTTCCGCAAACTTTGGTATAGGCTTTTTATGTTCAACATTAAATAATCCTTCTAACTCTAGCTTTTTCTTCAACTTTTCAAAGGCTATATACAATTCACCTAATCCTTCAGGTTCAATACTATTACAATAAAGCTGATAAGACCCATCCTTTTCATATACTGAAATTCTTCCCTTAACTATAACCTTAATTCCATTATCAGGAACAAACTTTAATGTTCTAGTGCTTCCCTTAAACATAACACAATTAATCTTACTGTATTCATCTTTTAATGAAAAATACATATGACCTGATGAATGAAGTTTGAAATTAGAAATCTCGCCACTTATAGCTGCATTATTTAATATAAAATCATTATCTACTACTTTTTTTATGTAATTATTTATATCTGAAACCGTTAAAGTTTTTAGATACATTATTTTAATACCTCACATGTATTCTTAATCAGCATTATAGGAGTCATAGATCCAACCCCTCCAGGCACTGGAGTTAAAAATCCTGCCTTATGTATTACATTTTCATAATCTACATCTCCAGTCATTTTACCATTAACCACTGAAAAACCTACATCTATAATAACTGAACCTTCCTTTATAAAGTCTTCTGTAACAAACTTTGGAATACCAACCGCTGCAACCACTATATCAGCTTCTCTACATATCTTCCTTATATCTTGAGTTTTAGAATGACATATAGTAACTGTAGCATCTTCATTAACTAAAAGTTGTGCAACAGGTTTACCTACAATAGTACTTCTCCCTAGAACTACTGCATTTTTACCTGAAATATTTATTCCAGTACTTTTTATAAGTTCCAATATTCCTTGAGCAGTACAAGGAATAAAACATTTTTCTCCCTTATAAAATCTTCCTGCATTTATATCTGTAAGTCCATCTACATCCTTTAAATGACTTATAGAATTTATTATTTTTTCTTCATCCAAGTTCTCTGGAAGTGGCAGTTGAAGTATAATTCCATGTATACTATCTTCCTCATTTAATTCTTTAATCTTTCTCATTACTGCCTCTTCTGTTGAGTCCTTATCCATTATAAAGCTTTTAAAGATTACTCCAAGTTCTTCACATACCCTACTTTGATTCTTCAAGTAAAATAGGGAACCTTTATCTTCTCCTACTAATACGCTTGCAATGCAAGGTGCATTTAATCCATTTCTTACCCTTTCTTTAATAAGGTTTAAAAGCCCTTCTTTAAAACTTAATGCAACCTTTTTGCCATCTATAGGTACTCCCATTTAAGATAACTCTCCTTTAACTTCTTTTGCTATATTATCAAGTACGGCATTTATATAATTTTTAGATTTATCATCACAATACTTTTTAGTAAGTTCTATAGCTTCATTTATTGAAACTCTTTCTGGAATATCCTCCTCAAAAAGTATTTCATATGTACACAATCTAAGTATTGCAAGTTCCACCTTGGAAATTCTATTTATTTTCCATCCCTTTAAATATTTTTTTATTTTCTCATCTAACATATCTTCGTTTTCTTGTATGTTTTTCATCATATTTATAACATAGCCCATATCTACCTGATCTAAACTTGTATCTTCTGGGTCTTCTTCCATCTTCATACCCATAAGCTCCATTGTACTTTCTTCTTTTTCATTTGATTCCCTCAAGTCATCTAATATGGTTTTATAATCTTCACCCTTTATCATTGATTCAAATAACAGCTTCATAGTTACTTCTCTACTTTTTTTTCTGTTCATATTGTACCTCCTAAAATACTTATATAAATATATTTAATAATAATTATTAAACAAAAACCATGTATTATACATTATTTTATTATACTAAATTATATTTTACATGAAAACACCCTCTGTTTAACAGAGGGTGAAATTTATTCTTCTATTTCTTCAACATTTCCTTCATCCATCTTAGGAATAATAACATTTTGAACGTGGATGTTTACAGCATCAACATTAAGACCTGTCATAGCTTCTACTGTTCTCTTAACATTTTCTTGAACCTTTAATGCTACATCTGGGATTCTAATGCCGTATTCTACCACTACATGTAAATCTATAGTTGAGCTATCTTCACCTACAGTAACTTTTACTCCCTTTGAAAGATTCTTCTTGCCTGTAAGTATTTGAGTTATACCTCCAACCACGGAAGCACTCATACCAACTATACCTTCAATTTCTGTAGTAGCAAGACCTGCTATAACTCCTACTACTTCATCGGATATTTTAACTATGCCCATATCTATTTCTCTGCTCATGCTTTCTTCCATATTATTACACCTCCTGGTTACTTATCTTTTACACTTTGGCAAAAGTTTAATCTTTAGTACATTATATCAAATACATCCTATTATATCAAATTAATTATTCTCTTACAGAAACCTCTACGTTTTTAATTTTAGCTTCATTTACTACTATAGTTTGGATTTCTCTTAACTGTTTATCAGTAAGCTTTTCACTAGGATTGCCTTTTACTATAACTGTAGCCTTATCTCCATTTAAAAGACATACTGAATTTTCATAACCTTTAGCTTCAAGATTTAATTCTATCTTAGTTTCATAATTATAGGACATTGCTAAAGCAGCGTATTGCTCAGCTGTACTATCTTTTTGCTTTTGAGATATGTTCTTATCCTCCATTATACCCTTTAAGTTCTGCAAAGTTTGTGTAACTTTATTGTCACGTGCCATTTTAGCTTCTACAAAGTAACTGGAAGTATTTTTAGCATTTTTGTCATTACTCTTTAGTGAAATTGCACTTTTTTCTCCTCCAGATTGGGTATAAAGTGGATTATTAAGTTTTGTTGCTAAAACTCCCATACATACTATTAGAGCAAGTAAAGTTACAATGATAATGCCTTGTTTTTTATTCATACAAAATTCCCCCCATTTATCTTTTTACAAAATTATATGATTTAAAATTAACATATATGCTATTTTTTCATTGGATAAACATTAACTTTATTGTCAGGTATATCAAATAAATTAGTTACAGCTTTTCTTATTCTATATTCAGTAACTTTATTTTCAGCACCTTCTGCTACTACAAGAACTCCAGTTATCTTAGGTTTATTTGTCTTTATAATAAGCGGCTTTGTTTGATCTCCATCATTTGTTATTACAACAGTATTTCCATTATTTTTTTGTGTAGTCTTTCTAGTACCCCCTTCATTATCAACTTCTTCTGTTAGATTTGTTGAATCATTAACATTAAATGCTGGCACTTGTTCCTCTCCACTTTCAAAATAAATCATAACCTCTACACGTCCAACCCCATCAGTTTGCTGAAGAATATTTTTTAAATCAAATTTTAAATCTTCCTCCTCCTCACTATTTTTGTTATTTTGTATATTTTCCTCCTTGTTTTCAGGATTACTGCTGACAGATAGTGCTTTTCCATTATTTCCTGTTGTTTTGAAAAAACTTGATGCTACCAAAATTAAAACTCCCACCAAGAATATTATTATAAAGTTTGCAATTATCTTATTGCCAAATATTTTTTCCTTTGTTTCACTTTTGATTTTTTCAAAGATTTCTTTGAAATTCATGGTATACCTCCTTTTTATAATTGGTAAATTTTAATTAACTTTTCTTGTATATTAAGTTCTTTGCTTAAAAATTGTTTAACTTCATTAAATCTTTCATTTTCATTTTCATTTGTATTCTCTTTTTCAGATTTAAAACTTTCTATCGCTACCTTTTTTATTTTTTGTATTCCTCTTTCCTTAACACCAGCCTCTATGCTCGTTATTTTTACTTGATTATGTTCAATATCTGATTTTACCTTTACTTCAAAGTCCATATCTTTGAACTTTTCTTTTAGCTTTTCCTCTGACAATTTTTTCAAATTAGAATTAAATGTTTCTAAAGTTGCATTTAAATTATTCTTTTTATATTCTTCCATATTGCTCTTAGATTCTTTTATTTCTATAGCCTTTTCTACATTGCTACTCATGACATTTATATCAAAGTTTTTATCATATACTTTCATTATAGGGTTTATAATAACTGTCATAAGTATGAGCCCCAATACAAACTTAGCATACTTTTTCAAACTATTATCTGGAAGTATTATTTCCACTGCAGTTATAAAAAGCACCACCGTACATATATTTGATATCCAAGCTTTAATTATCTCCAAAGTTAATCAACCTCCTACTGCAACCTTGCCTGCTGATGCTAATATAGCTATCATTATAAAAAACATAACAGACACACATATTAAGCATGCCGATATAAGTATAAGTGAATCTCCAGCCGAGCTTATACAACTTACTAGTCTCTTATCTCCTATAGGCTCTATAAGAGCAGCTGTAAGCTTATATACTAAGGCAGTTATTATAATTTTTAATATTGGCAGCAGCACCATACCAATAAGTATTATAAGTCCTACACTGCTTATGGAATTTTTTAACAATATCGAATAACCTGCCACAGTAGATATAGCATCAGATAAGCACTTTCCAACTATAGGAATAAAGTTGTCTACTGCATACTTTGCCGTTTTTGCTACTACTTGATCTATAGTCTTAGAGGATATTCCCCTTATTGTTATTATTCCGATAAATATTGTCATAAGTATTCCCTGCATCCATAAAGCACATTGATTTAATAACTTAGTAAGCTTATCCACTTTAAATTCATCAGACATATTATTTACAAATTGAAGCACAAAAGTTATTGTGATTAATGGGATAATTATATTAGCAAATAATTCAGCGCTTATATTTATAGTTCCGATTATTATAGGATCCATAAGCGTTGCTTCTGTTATACCTCCAACTCCTGTAAGAAGCATAATTAATACCGGTATCAAGGCAAGCATAAAGTCTGACATCCTTTGTATTGTTTCTCTAGCTAGTTCTACACCTACATAAAAACTCTTTGCCATAATTATTATTATTAACGAATAACAAGCAAAATAGGCTATATGCGACAGCGTTTCATTACTAAATGCTCTTTCTAAATTAGTTATGAGAGCACATATTATGGAAATTATAACCAAAACAGACATAAGTTTTATTGCAGCTGAAGTTTCTCTTACAGCATAAGATGCAATTCCTTTAAATACCTTGCTCACTGAAAACGTTCCTTCTCCACTTTTCATATAGGTCTGTATATATTCCTTTATATCCATATCCTTTAATATTTCTTCTTCACTCTTTATATTTGTCATGTAATCATAAAGCTGTTGGACTTCCATATTATTATCTATATCAGTTCCACTTGAAGAAGCTTGTACATTAAAAGGAATAATCCCAATGCATAGTAGCGTTATCAATAGAATAATTAGTTTTTTCATATTTTATCCCCTACATTATTTTTAGAATTGATTGCAAAACTGCCATAAGTATCGGTATGGCTAATACTAATATAAGTATCTTACCTGCAAACTCAACTTTTGATGCTATACTATTTTGTCCAGCATCCTTACATATTTCGCTGCAAAAGGAAGCTAAATAAGCAATTGCAAGTATTTTAAATACTGTTCTTAAATATATAAAATCAATATTGGCTTTAAGGGCTAACGTTTGAAGCAAATTCATTACTGATGTTATTTTTCCAACCATATATAAAAATATAAGTATGCCAACGCACATGCTTATTTGTACAGCCCAATCTTCCTTCTTAGCCTCCTTTACTACTAAAACAATAAAAAGAGAACAAAAGGCAAATCCAACTATTTTTATAATCTCCATGTTATCCTCCTAAAGTTGAAACATAGTCCTTACTGCATTAAAGAGCTTACTTATAAGATTTATTACCATCATAAGTATTATTACTATTCCAGCTAAATTGGTGAGTACAGCATAATCATCATAACCACTGCTTTTTAGTATCTTATCTAATATGATTATCAATATACTTACTGCCCCTATTTTAAATATTAAGCTTATATCTAACATTTCAACCTACCCCCTTTAAATAAACATAATTACTATAATCGCCCCTATAGAAAATCCTAAATACCTATACATTTTTAGATTTTTTCTTGTAAGAGTTTCACTTTCTTCAATTTGTTTTCTAAACTCTTCTTCAGTAACACGAAAAATATTTTTTTGACTTTCTACATCCCATTCTCCCAATGATTTACTTAGATTTAGTAAAATGTGAATATCTTCCTTGTTTAAGTTCAAATTTTTCTTATATAAATTTGTATTACTATAAAATGCTTCATATACTCCTTCTGATACATTTTCTTCAAGATCCCTTGATATACTTAAAAACAAACTTTTTATCGGTTCTATAAGTCTTAATCCAATTTTCTCTAATGCATACGGAAGTGGAGTATATGCATATACTATTTCATTTTTTAAAATACCTATAGCTCTTTCTAACTCCTTTAATTCCCTAGTTCTTTTTTTAAACAATTCTCCAGAAGAATACCCTAAGACACTTGCAGAAACTATCACTAAAATACTTCCAATTATTTTAATCATAGTACCTCCTTAAAAATTTTCTTTTGCTCTAAAAAATCATATATATATTCTATAGTTCCTGGTCCCTTTTTATGACTCATCACTATAGCTCTCTTAAAAACCTTATTATCTATAATCTCTTTAAATACAGGTCTATTATATAAATCTGAAATATCATACCCATGTATACTTGTAATAACCTTTACCCCTGAATTCATAGCAGCTACTATACTTTCTGTGTCTCTTACTGTTCCTATTTCATCACATATTATGACCTCTGGGGCCATGCTTCTTATCGCTGTTATTATCCCCTCACTTTTAGGGCAACTATCTAACACATCAGTTCTTATCCCTAAATTCATCTGTGGGGCACCATTATAGCAAGCTGAAAGTTCACTTCTTTCATCTATGACTGTAATCTTTTTGCCTAGTAATGAAAACTTAACCATGCCGTCAGATATATTTCTTGCTATATCTCTTAACAATGTAGTTTTTCCACATTTAGGTGGTGAAATTATTATTGTATTTACTATCTCACCCTTGTCCACTAAATATTTAACTATATTATCAGAACATCCTAAAATTTCTTTGCTTATTCTAATATTAAGAGAAGATATATCTTTTATAGTTTTTATTTTTTCCTTTTCAACTATGCATTTGCCACATATTCCTATTCTATGACCACCCTTAACAGTTATATACCCCCTTTTTATTTCTTCATCATAAGCATAAATGGAGTAATTACTCATTCTTTTTAGAACTATATCTATTTCCTCAGATGAAACGATATAATTAAAGACTTTCTCCTTTTGCTCCATTTCTAACATTAGAGGTTTATTTACTCTTAGTCTAATTTCTTGAACTTTATTAAAGTTTTCTTCCCCTATTAGGGATTTTATGCTATCTGGAAGTATTCGAAAAATTTCTTTAGTGTTTATCATCTTTTTATCCTCCTCCCCTTATTAAAAAGTATTTATATTTATCTAAAAATATTCCTATGTTAATGATTTTTTATAAAGTTTATTTTGTCAAAAAATAACAAAGCTTGAGTTTATACAAACTCAAGCTTTGTTCAGATTGTTGAAAAACCCC